>JACQAI010000752.1 GCA_016195115.1 Pseudomonadota bacterium | reverse complement strand
GCGTGCCGGCCGAGGCGCGCAGCGCCGCGACGCTCGGGCGCGAGCGCAAGGGCAACGGCGTGGTCATCGATTCGGCCGGCCTGATCGTCACCATCGGCTACCTGATCCTCGAGGCCTCGAGCGTCGAGGTCGTGGTCGACGGCGGCAAGCCGGTGCCGGCGACCACGGTCGGCTACGATCACGAGACCGGCTTCGGTTTGGTGCGCGCCAGCCAGTCGCTCGGCGTCAAGCCGCTGCCGCTGGGTTCATCGGCGCGCATGGCGGCGCGCAGCGCCGCGATCGCGGCGGCGGCGGGCGGCGTCGACGAGGCCCAACCGGTGCTGATCGTGTCGAAGCGTCGCTTCGCCGGCTATTGGGAGTACATGCTCGACGAGGCGATCTTCACCTCGCCGCCGATCGCCGAGTTCGGCGGCGCGGCGCTGATCGATCCCGAGGGCCGGCTGATCGGCATCGGCTCGCTGTTCGTCGGCGACGCGCTGCCCGAGCCGCGCTATCCCGGCAACATGTTCGTGCCGATCGATCTCTTGAAGCCGATCATGGCCGACCTGATGGCGCTCGGCCGGCCGTCGAGCCCGCCGCGGCCGTGGCTCGGCATCACGACCCAGGAGGCGCACGGCCGGCTGTTCATCGCCAAGGTGGCGCCCGAGGGGCCGGCCGAGAAGGCCGGCCTGCGCACCGGCGACATCGTGCTGTCGATCGGCGACACGCCGGTCGAGAGCCTGGCCGAGCTCTACGGCGCGATCTGGGCGACCGGAGCCGCCGGAGTCGACGTCTCCGTCACCGTGCTGCGGCGCGCCGACAAGGAGCGCATCACCGTCAAGTCGATCGACCGCCTCAAATTCCTCAAAACCGGGATTACGTATTAGGCCCCCAAGGAAGATTTTAACGCGGAGGACGCGGAAGTTGCGCGGAGGACGCTGGGGTTAAGAGCGCGCGCTACGCGCGCATTCCCTTCCTCTGCGCCCTCTGCGCAACCTCCGCGTCCTCTGCGCTAAAAACCTTGCTTCGGCCCGCCAGGGGCTACGCCAGCCAGTGGAGCTCGCCGGCGACTTCGCGGATCTGGTAGGCGAGCGCGGTCGGGCTCGGTGGGACGGTTCGGCGGCGCAAGCGTTGACGCAGTAGGCGGCGCACTGCCTGCTCGGTTTCGGCCAGCACCTGCATGGCCCGACCCCGGCAGCCCTGGCGACCGAAGGCGATGTGGACCACCCAACTGCCGAACAGGTCCCGGTCGACCGACAGCTGGTAGACGCGCGGCAGGCGGGTCGCCGGGCTGAGGGCTTCGAGGCGTATGACGAAATGGCCCTGCACGCTTGCGATTATAGCGCAAAATCGGGCAGTATGCCCGCAGCGTCGTCCCGGCGGCCCGACTGGGGCCTGCCCCTGGGAACGCGGATACGGTTTCTGACAGCCGGACCGGCCACCAATGCATTGCTGACGCCTAGGCGCGTCACCCCATCTCGCACACCAGCCTGACGTGCCGTATGGCACCGGAAGAGACTCGCCCCATGACTGACGAGCGCGATCGATCGGCTCCCCCGAACCAGCCTTATTCCGGCGAGCCGGAGCGGGTTGAGGGGGGCATGCGCGAGGGCGGCTCCCGCGACGGCTTCCCGCGCGATCCCAACGGCCAACCGCGTCAGGGCTTCCAGGACCAGGACGGCGGCGGCCTCCATCGCGGGCCGCGGCGCAGCCGCTATGGCCGCCGCCGCGGGCCGTCGGACGGTCCGGGCGACACCGGCGGCGGCGGTTACAACCAGCCGCCGCGCGCGCCCGAGCCCGATCTCGATGAGGGTGACAACTTCCTGCCGTCGTTCATCGCCGGTCCGTCGAACGGCGGACCCGACCAGAGTGCCGGCCCCCAGGGCCACCCGAGCCACACGCCAGGCCATGGCCAAAGCCCCAACCAAGGTCACAACCCCAGCCACCAGCCAGGCCACAACCCGGGCCACCAGCCGGGCCACAACCCGAGCCAATACGGTGGCGGCCAGTCGGGCGGTGGCTATCAGGGTCAGCCAAGCCACCAAAGCCACGGCGGGCCGGTCCACCAGCCGAGCCATCAGGGCGGTCAGCCGGGCGGCCACCAGCCGGTCCACCACGAGCCGCTGCCGCCCGAAGAGCCGTCGCCCGAGGTCCAGGCCGCGGCCGCCGAGTTCGCCGAATGGGAAGCCAGCAATCCGAAGCTGCGCGGCCTGCTGATCTGCACTCCGACGGTCAAGCGCGGCGAGCCGCTGGTGCGCGGCACGCGCATCCCGGCGCGCATCCTGGCGGCGATCGCCAAGATGGGCTCGAGCGTCGAGGAGATGCTGCAGGACTACCCGGCGCTGACCCAGGAAGGTCTCGACGCCGCGCTCGCCTTCGCCAAAGCCTGCCCGCGCCAAGCGCGCTAGCGCAGTAGAAGGTTGGCCGCGAAGACGCAAAGACGCGAAGATGGCGTGCCGCGACATCGGCGGTGCCTCGCTCGGTGAATGACCCGGCGCCGCCGATTGGGTCAGATTGCATCATCCACTCTTCCCGTCATCCCGGCGAAAGCCGGGACCCAGGAGACCGGATACCGACACCGGACTCGTGATCCTGGGTCCCGGCTTTCGCCGGGATGACGGTTTTGGTTTGGGATCAGGTCAACTCGAACACATCGTGCGCGAGGCAGACATGCGCTGGCGTGCGCGCTGCCTTCGCGCCTTCGCGGCCAACCTTCCCGATCGACAAGCCGGCCGCGCTGCTCTTTGCTGGAGGGCGGCGGGCAAGGAGGGCGAGCGATGCGGATCGTGGTGATGGGCGCGGGCGGCGTCGGCGGCTATTTCGGCGGCATGCTGGCGGCGGCCGGCCACGACGTCGCGTTCGTCGCGCGCGGCGCGCATCTGGCGGCGATGCAGCGCGCCGGCCTGCGCCTCACCGGCCCGAAGGGCGACGTCCACGTGCCGGCGGTGCGCGCCAGCGCCGATGCCGGCACGCTCGGACCGGCCGACATCGTGCTGTTCTGCGTCAAGCTCTACGACACCGAGAGCGCCGCGGCGACGATCCGCCCGGCGATGTCCGACACGACGCGTCTGATCACGCTGCAGAACGGCGTCGACGGGCCGGAGCGCCTGGCGCGCGTGCTCGGGGCCGAGCGCGTGCTCGGCGGCGCCGCGATGGTGTCGGCCGTGATCGCCGAGCCGGGCGTGATCCGCACCGTCTCGGCGCAGGGGCGGATCGTGTTCGGGCGCCTGGACGGCCGCGCCGATGCGCTCGCCGAGGCGTTCCGCGACCGCGGCAACGCCAGCGGCTTCGTCGCCGAGATCCCGGCCGACATCACGCTCCAGCTGTGGTCGAAGATGGTGCTGCTGGCGACCAACGCCGGCATGAGCGCGTCGACCCGCCAGCCGATCCGCCGCACCTACGACGATCCCGAGATGCGTCAGGTCGCGATCGCCGCCCTGACCGAGGGCGCGCAGGTCGCGCGCGCGCTCGGCGTCAGGGTAGCGGACGACATCGTCGACAAGTGCGTCGCCCAGTCGAGCGGCTTTCCGCCCGACATGTATGCGTCGATGTACCATGACCTCAAACGCGGCGGCCGCCTCGAGGTCGACAGCCTGTCGGGCCTGATCGTGCGGCTCGGCCGCCAGCACGGCATCCCGACGCCGGTGCACCAGGCCCTGCACGCCGTGCTCAAGCCCTACCAGGACGGCGTGCCGGCCGCCTGACCCGGCGCGTAAGCCGCCGCTACTGCGCCAGGAAACCGCCGTCGACGGGCAGGGTGTGGCCGGTGACCATGGCGGCGGCGCGGCTGACCAGGAACAGCACGGCGCCGACGATGTCCTCGGGATCGGCCAGCCGCCCGAGCGGCATCATGGCTTCGAGCGCCGCGACCACGTCGGGCTGCTCGAGGAAACCGCTGATCAGGCGCGTGCGCGTCCAGGTCGGCGCGACGGCGTTGACCCGGATGTTGTGGGGCGCCCATTCGACCGCGAGCGCGCGCGTCAGGTTGAGGACCGCGCCCTTGCTCGATTGATAGGAGATGTTCGGGTAGAGCCCGCCGCCCGAGAAGCTCATGATCGAGGCCATGTTGACGATGCGGCCGCCGCCGGCCGCGATCATGTGGCGCGCGGCGTGGCGCGCGCACAGGAACACGCCGGTGAGGTTGACGTCCATGACACGGTGCCAGTCGTCGAGCTCGAGCTCGACGGCCGGCCGGCGCAGCGCGATGCCGGCGTTGTTGATCAGGATGTCGAGCCGGCCGTGCGCCGCGACCACGGCCTCGAAGACGTGCGCGATCGTGGCTTCGTCGGTGACGTCCATGGCGCGCGCCTCGGCGCGGCCGCGGCCCAGCGCGCTGTCCTCGGCGGCGGCGCGCGCCGCCGCGGTCTCGTGATCGGCCAGCACGACGATCGCGCCGGCGCCGGCCAGCGCCGTGCCGATGGCGCGGCCGAGACCGTTGGCGCCGCCGGTCACCACGGCGACCTCGCCGTCGAGCCGGAACGCGGCGAGCGGATCCTTGAGATCGACCTCGGCCATGGGTGCCTCACGTGTGGTTCCGAGCAATCTGCCCGAATTGGCCGGCGGGGCAAGCCGCAAATGGGCGCCCGTTGTATTCGAGGTTCGGAGCGGGCAGGCTGCGGTCCGCGATGACGCAAGATCCCCGCTCGGTCCCTGCGTTCACGTTCCAGGACGCCGAAGGCTACGAGCGGCTGATGGGCCGCTGGAGCCGGCGGTTGGCGCCGTTGCTGATCGAATTCGGCGGTCTGGCGCCGGGCGAGCGGGTGCTCGATGTCGGCTGCGGCACCGGCAGCCTGACCGTCGCGCTCCAGGAGGCGGCCGATCTCGCGGCGATCACCGCGATCGACGTGGTCGAGCCTTACGTCAGTTTCGCGCGCGCCCGCAGCCGCGACCCGCGCGTCACGTTCGAGCGGGCCGACGCCCGGGCGCTGCCGTTCGCGGACGCGTCATTCGACCGCGCCTTTTCGATGCTGGTCCTGCTCTTCATTCCAGATGCCGAGCGCGCGGTCGCCGAAATGCGCCGTGTGGTGCGGCCGGGCGGTCGCGTGACGGCGGCGGTATGGGACACCTTCGGCGGCGCGCCGCAGGCGCGCCTGATCTGGGACGTCGCTGGCGTGCTCGATCCCGCCTTCGAGCGGCCGTTGTTCCGGCCCATGACCGCGCCCGGCGAGATGGCGCAGGTGTGGCATGCGCAGGGTCTGGTCGAGGTCGAGCAGACCAGCCTGCTGATCCGCATGGAGTTCGCGTCGTTCGATGATTATTGGTCGCCCTATCTGAGCGGCGAGGGGCCGATCGGCAAGTTCGTGGTCGAGCTCGCGCCCGCCGCCCGTGCGCGGCTGCAGGACCACGTCCGCCGCGCTTATCTTGCCAATCGACCGGACGGACCGCGCTCATTCCCAAACGTCGCGTGGGCATGCCGCGGGACCGTGCCGGACGGGTCCCGCTCGTAGTCGCCTAATTCGCCGCAGGGCGGCCGGCGTCGCGGAACGGGTGCGGCCCGGGATAGCGGCCGATGGTCACGGTGTGGCTGACGATGCCGGCTTCGGGCGTGTAGCGGTGGAGCTGATAGCCGGGCGGCTCCATGACGAAGTGCGCGGGTCCGTCGGGATTGAGGTCGAGCACGACCTGGTGGCACGGCGCCGGCGCGGTCGAGGCGACGGTGCCGGCCCAGCGCGCCTGGATCGGTCGGTGCAGGTGGCCGGCGAGCACGCACTCGACCTGGGCGTGGCGGCGGATCAGCGCCGCGAACGGCGCCGCGCCGTCGAGCCCGATCCGGTCCATGTGCGCGATGCCGGTGGCGAACGGCGGATGGTGGAGGAAGACCACGGTCGGGCGCGCCGGCGCGGCGTCGAGCTGCGCCGCCAGCCAGTCCAGGCGCGCCGTGCACAGCCGGCCGCCGGCCTCGCCCGGCACCAGGGTGTCGAGCCCGATCAGGCGCACCGCGTGGTCGTCGATCACGTACTGGATGAAGCCGTCGCCGGGCGGCAGATAGGCGTGATCGGCGAAGCCGGCGCGCAGCGCCGCGCGCTCATCGTGGTTGCCGGGGATCAGATAGATCGGGCAGCGTACCGGCGCCAGCAGCGCGCGCAGCAGCGCGTACTCGGCGCCGCCGCCGGCGTCGACCAGGTCGCCGGTCAGCAGCAGCGCGTCAGGCGCGGGACGCAGGGCGATCAGACTCGCGATCGCCGCGCGCAGCATCGCCGCGGTGTCGACCCGGCCATACGCGAGCTGCCCCGGCGGCTTGATGTGCAAGTCGGTCATCTGCGCGATCAGCATGGCGTCACCGTCACGGAGCTGTTGGGGGCGACAGGTCGTCCTATCAAACAGATTCCACCGCGTCATTGCGAGGGAGCGCAGCGACGAAGCAATCCAGCGGCGATCTGGATTGCTTCGCTGCGCTCGCAATGACGCTGGAGGGGCTGCTGACAGCCCCCGAAAAATGCCCTGGCCGAGCCTAGCGTTTCTTGGCCTTAAGGGCGGGCTTGCTGACCTTCTTGGCGGCGGCGCGCATCGGCGGCGCCGGCTTTTTGGGCGGCGGCGCCTTGGCTTTGGCCGCGGGCTTGGCGACCTTCGGCGGCGGTGCTTTGGCGACCGGCTTGGGCGGCGGCGCCTTGGCCGCGGGCTTGGGCGGCGGTGCCTTCGCCGCGACCGGCGGCTTGGCCGGGACCGCGGGCTTGGCCGGGACCGCGGGCTTGGCGGCGACCACCGGGGGCTTGCCGACCGGCTTCGCCGCCGCCGGCGCGGGTGCAGCGGGTTTGGCCGCGGGCTTGGCGGCGGCCGGGATTGGCGCGGGGGCGGGGGCGGGCTTGGCCGGGGCGGGCTTGATCGGACCGGCCTTGACCGGGGTCGCTTTGGGCGCCGGCGGTTTGGCCGGGGCCTTGGCGACCGGCTTGGCCACCGGCGGCGGGTTGAGCGCCGCCTGATCGAACACGATGGCGGCCCACCGCGGCAGCTTGCGGGCTTCCGGGCTCTCCGTGATCGGCCACACGAACACCTTGCCATCCTGCAGCCGGGCGACCATGGCGGTGCCGCGCTCGGCGTCGAGCCCCTCGCGGACCAGCCGGCACACCGCGCCGATCGGGAACCCGGGGGGGACCTCGCAGACGAAGGAGGTTCTGGCTTTGCCGTTCTGCGGCGGCAGGATCTGCGCGCCGACCTTGCGCAGCTCGGATTCGATCTGCGTCTCGCCCGTGCCGCCGGCCAAGTCCATGTTCCTCGGCCGATCGAAGGTGATCATGAACCGACCCGGCGCGACTTGGCTCCCTTTCATGTTTCGCTATCCATCAAGTACGGATTTTGCACGTAGAATTAGTGCCGAAATCGCGCGGCGACAATCCCCAGGCTTGGATCTTCCGTCAACCGAACCGATCCCACCAAACCTACAATCCCTCCACCCGGGGGTCTAATCCTGTTTTCTAGCGAAAATTCAAGCGATCCGCAATTTTATCTATTAATTAACCAATCCAGTGGTGTTTTCTCGGCGCCCAACCACTACTAATTGGTTTGGGGCCCCGATCGAATCGAGAGAATCGACCGGTTTCAGACCGAGAAATACTTCGCCTGGGGGTGGACGACCACGATCGCCGAGGTCGATTGCTCGGGGTGGAGCTGGTCCTCGTCGCTGAGTTCGAGGCCGATTCGCTCCGCTCCGAGCAGCGACAACAGCTGGCGCTGGTCGCCCAAATTGGGGCAGGCGGGGTAGCCGAAGCTGTAGCGGCTGCCCCGGTAGCCCTGCTTGAGCATGCGCTCGACGTCGCGGTCGTCCTCGGCGGCGAAGCCGAGCTCGGCCCGGATGCGCTTGTGGATGGACTCGGCCATCGCCTCGGCCATCTCGACCCCGAGGCCGTGCAGATAGAGGTAGTCCTGGTACTTGTTGTCGGCGAACCACTGGCGCGCGACCTCGGAGACCCGCGACCCCATGGTCACGACCTGCAGGCCGATGACGTCGCGCTGGTTGTCGGTGACGTCGCGCAGGAAGTCGGCGATGCACAGCCCGCCGTCGCGGGCTTGCCGGGGCAGCGAAAACCGCGCGACCTCGCGCTCGCCCGACTCGTCGAAGAGTATGACGTCGTTGCCCTCGGCGGCGCAGCGCCAGTAGCCGTAGGCCGCCTGCGGCACCAGGATATCCTGCGCGACGTCGATCTCGAGCATGCGCTTGAGGATCGGCTTGACCTCCTGCTGCGCCCACGCCTTGTACGCGTCGCGCGTCTTGCCGGCCTTCCGAAAGCCCCACTGGAATTGGTAGAGCATGGTCTCGTTCAAGTACGGCACCAGCGCCTTGACCGGCATGCGTGCGATCACGCGCGGGCCCCAGAACGGCGGCGTCGGCACCGGCACGCGGGCGTGCAGCTCGGCGCGCCGCAGGCGCAGCTCCTCGGCGTCGACCGGACGCTGCGCCGCCTCGGTGGCGCGCCCGAGCGTGCGGCTCCGGTTCGACGGCCGGCCGGCGCGCTTCTCGGTCTGTTGGGCGATGTGCACGTCGAAGCTTCCGGTCATCACCTTGTCCATCAGGCCGAGCCCGTCGAAGGCGTCGCGCGCGTAGGCGACGCGGCCGCCGGCGTAGCAGGCGACGCAATCTTCCTCGACGTACTTGCGCGTCAAGGCGGCGCCCCCCAAGAGCACCGGCACCGCGACGCCGCGGCGCGTCATCTCCTCGAGGTTCTCGCGCATCACCACGGTCGACTTGACCAGCAGGCCCGACATGCCGATGGCGTCGGCGCGATGCTCGGTGACCGCCTGCAGGATGGTGGCGATCGGCTGCTTGATGCCGAGGTTGACGACCTTGTAGCCGTTGTTGGTCAGGATGATGTCGACCAGGTTCTTGCCGATGTCGTGGACGTCGCCCTTGACCGTGGCGAGCACGATCGTGCCTTTCTGCTGGCCCTCGACGCGCTCCATGAACGGCTCGAGGAAGCCGACCGCCTGTTTCATCGTCTCGGCCGACTGCAGCACGAACGGCAGCTGCATCTTGCCGGCGCCGAACAGCTCGCCGACCACCTTCATGCCGTCGAGCAGGAAGGTATTGATGATGTCGAGCGGCGGATAGGTCTTGAGCGCGAGCTCGAGATCGTCGTTGAGGCCCTGCTTGTCGCCGTCGACGATGCGCAGCTTCAGGCGCTCCTCGACGGTCTCGGGACGCGCGCGTTTTGCGGTGGATTGCGCCGAACGACCCTCAAAGAGCGCCATGAAGGCGTGCAGCGGGTCGTAGCCGTCGCGCCGGCGGTCGAAGATCAGGTCCTCGGCGACCTCGACCTCGTTGGCCGGGATCTTGTGCAGCGGCATGATCTTCGAGACGTGCACGATCGCGCCGGTCAGGCCGCGCTTCAGCGCGTGATCGAGGAACACCGAGTTGAGCACGTGGCGCGCGGCAGGATTGAGTCCGAAAGAAATATTCGACAGCCCGAGAATGATCTGGCACTCCGGCAGGTCCTTGGCGATGCGCTCGATCGCTTCCAGGGTCCAGAGCCCCAGTTTGCGGTCGTCCTCGTTGCCGGTGCAGATCGTGAAGGTCAGCGGGTCGAACATCAGATCGGACGGCTCCAACCCGTGCCGGTTGACCGCGAAGTCGTACAGCCTATGCGCGACCGCGATCTTGCGCTCGACGTCCTTGGCCATGCCTTGTTCGTCGATCGTCAGCGCGATCACCGCGGTGCCGAAGCGCTTGGCGAGCGCCATGCGCTTGGCGGTGGGTTCCTCGCCGTCCTCGAAGTTGATCGAGTTGAGGATCGCCTTGCCGCCGTAGAGCTTGAGCGCAGCCTCGAGCACCGGCAATTCAGTTGAATCGATGACCAAGGGCGCGTTGACCGAGCCGCGCATGCGCGACACCACCTCGGTCATGTCGGCGACCTCGTTGCGGCCGACGAATGCGGTGCAGACGTCGAGCGTGTTGGAGCCCTCGCGCACCTGCTCGCGCGCCATCTCGACGCAGCCTTCCCAGTCGTGCTTGTCCTGCAGCTCCTTGAAGCGCCGCGAGCCGTTGGCGTTGCAGCGCTCGCCGATCGACAAATAGGCGTTCTCCTGGCGCAGCGGCACCTGGCCGTACAGCGACGCGACCGCGGGCACCCAGACGACGCTGCGCGCTTTCACCGCCGGGCGGCCCTTCGGGTCGAGCTTGCGCAGCATCCGGTCGAGCGCCGCGATGTGGTCCGACACGGTGCCGCAGCAGCCGCCGATCAGGTTGATGCCGTCCTCGAGCACGAAGCGCTCGAGCCACGCGGCCAGGTCGTTGGGCCCCAGAGGATAGTGGGTACGCCCCTCGACCAGCTCGGGCAGACCGGCGTTGGGCTGGATCGAGATCGCGCCCGGCCAGTTCTGCGCCAGCCAGCGCACGTGCTCGGCCATCTCCTGCGGACCCGTTGCACAGTTGAGTCCAATGATCGGCACGTCGAGGCTGCGGATCACCGTGGCGGCGGCGGCGATGTCGGCGCCGACCAGCAGGGTGCCGGTGGTCTCGACCGTGACCTGGACCAGGATCGGCAGGGCATCCGCGGCCAGCTTTGTGTCGCGCGCCGCGCGTTTTGTGCCGTTCACGGCGGCTTTGATCTGCAGCGGATCCTGGCAGGTCTCGATCAGCATGGCGTCGACGCCGCCGGCGATCAGCCCGGCGGCCTGGACGGTGAAGGCGTCCTCGAGGGTCTGGTAGTCGAGATGGCCGAGCGACGGCAGGCGGGTGCCCGGCCCGATCGAACCGAGCACGAAGCGCGGCCGGCCGTCGAACGCGAACTCCTCGAGCACCTCGCGCGCCAGCTCGGCCGAACGCCGGTTGAGCTCGGGCGCGGCGTCGGCGAGGTCGAACTCGGCGAGCGTGATCGGCGAGCCGCCGAAGCTGTTGGTCTGCACGACGTCGCAGCCGGCACTCAGGTAGCTGCGGTGAATGTCACGCACCAGATCGGGCCGCGAGCGGTTGAGGATCTCGGTGCAATTCTCCTGACCGAGGAAATCCGCATGCACGTCCAACGTCAGCGCCTGCACGCGCGACCCCATCGCGCCGTCGCACAACAACACCCGTTCCCTCAACGCATCCAAGAACTTCGACATACGCAACCCGATGCTCCGAAACCCTATTCCGTCATCCCGGCGAAAGCCGGGATCCAGGATCACACGCTCCGACAGCCGTCACGCGACTCCTGGATCCCGGCTTTCGCCGGGATGACGATAAAGAGAGTGGTGTGGAACCGACCATCGAGCCCCTCACGCCGCCGCCGGTGGGGCGGCCGCGGCGGGTTTGATGCCGAGGCGGCGGCAGATCGCGACGGTCAGATCGGCGCGGTTGAGGGTGTAGAAGTGGAACTCGTCGCAGCCGAGCGCGCGCAGGGCGCCCGCCTGCTCGGCCGCGACCGTGGCGGCGACCAGGCGGCGCGTCTCCGGGTCCTGATCCAAGCCGTCGAACATCTCGGCCAGCCAGCGGGGGACCGACGTGCCGCAGGCGGCGCTGAATTTCTGCACCTGGGCGAAGTTGGTCACCGGCAGCAGGCCGGGCACGATCGGCACCGTGATGCCGGCGGCGCGCGCGCGCTCGAGGAAGCGCGCGTAGAGATCGGTGTCGAAGAAGTATTGCGTGATCGCGCGCGTCGCGCCGGCGTCGATCTTGCGCTTCAAGTTGTCGAGGTCGTGCCCGGCCGAGCGCGCCTCGGGATGGCCCTCGGGATAGGCCGCCACCGAGATCTCGAAGTCGGCCACCGCCTTGAGGCCGGCGACCAGATCGGCGCCGTAGGCGTAGCCGCCGGGATGCGGTGCGTAGCCGCCGGCGCCGGCCGGCGCGTCGCCGCGCAGCGCCACGATGTGGCGGATGCCGGCGGCCCAATAATCGCGCGCCACCTGGTCGATCTCGGCGCGGTCGGCGCCGACGCAGGTCAGATGCGCGGCCGGCTCGAGCGCGGTCTCCTGGCGGATGCGCCGCACCGTGGCGTGGGTGCGCTCGCGCGTGGTTCCGCCCGCCCCATAGGTCACCGACACGAAGGCGGGCCCGAGCGGCGCCAGCTTGGTGATCGCCGCCCACAGGCTCTGCTCCATCTCCGCGGTCTTGGGCGGGAAGAACTCGAACGAGACGCGCAGCGGCGCGGTCATCGCACGGCCTCCGACGGCTGGGCGCGCCCGGTCAACGACGGCGGCAAGGCGCCGCGCGTGCCGATGCGATCCGCCGACCACACCGACACGGTCAGGGGTTGGCCGGGCAAATGCACGGCCGGGTGCGCGCTCAGGCCCGCCGCGCTGCACCACTCGAGCACCTCGGCCTCGCGGAAGCCGAGTCGGCGGTGGGCGTGCAGCGCGCGCAGGTCCTCGAGCGTGTGGGGGGCGAAGTCGACGACGATGAGCCGGCCGCCGGGCGCGAGCACGCGCGCCGCCTCGGCGATCGCGGTCGCGGGATCCTCGAGATAGTGCAGCACCTGGTGGATGGTGACGACGTCGAAGGCGTGCGAGCCGAGCGGCAACTGGTACATGTCGGCCTGGCGCACGCTGCAGTGGACCAGCCCGGCGCGCTCGAGGTTGGCGCGCGCGACCGCGAGCATCTCGCGCGACAGGTCGACGCCGAGCGCGTGCTGGGCGCGCGGCCCGATCAGCTCGAGCAGCCGGCCGGTGCCGGTGCCGATGTCGAGATAGTCGCCGATCGGGCGCTCGCCGAGTGCCGCGAGCACGGCGCGCTCGACCTCGGCCTCGTCGATGTGCATCGAGCGGATGCGGTTCCACGCGCCGGCGTTGTCGCGGAAATACACCGCGGCGGCGGCGGCGCGGCTGCGCTTGACGCCCTCGAGCCGCTCGAGATCGAGCGCCAGGCCGGGATCGTCGGTCGGCAGGAGGGCGACCATGTGCGCCGCCAGCGGCGCGGCGCTGCCGCGCTGCGCCAGGCGATAGAAGGCCCACGCGCCTTCGCGGAAGCGCTCGAGCAGGCCGGCCTCGCACAAGAGCTTGAGATGACGGGAGACGCGCGGCTGGCTCTGGCCCAGGATCTGGGTGAGCTCGGTGACGGTGAGCTCGGCGCGGCCGCACAGCGCCAGCAGCCGCAGCCGGGTCGGTTCGGCGGCGGCGCGCAATCCTGCGAGCAACTGGTCCATCGGCACCCCCACGCCCAGCAACGGACGACTCCGTGGGTCGTGCTACATATAAAGATATCCTTATGGGTTTGTATAGGGGAATCTGCACGGTGCTCGCGAACGACCTCATAATATCCTGATATGATTCGATAATGAGATGCCGACCGGCTCCGGCCGGCGCGGGCCGCGGCGCGACGTTGTCGCCGCGATCGGCTTATCGGGGCGGCCCACTAGGGCGTCCGGGCCGCGCTGTGGGCCGCCCGACCGGAAAAAAACAGCCCCGCGCGAGCGCGGGGCTGTAAGTGACTGCGGGTAGGGGGCTAACCCTACGGGTTGAACAACGCTCGACGGCGCGTTCGGCTGCGTCGCGAGGTCTATGCCATTTGGGCGGGCGCCCCGAACCGCCCGCGCTTTGACGCGTTGATCGGACATGGCCGACCAGCTCGACTTCCTGCGCGCCACGGCAAAGCAGTGCCGCGAGTTCGCCCGCGACCACGATGGCGCGACGGCGTCCGCGCTGATGACCATGGCCGACGATCTCGAGGCCAACGCCGAGCTGGTCGAGCGCGAGTTCGCGGCGCTGCTCGCCGGGCCGACCCGGCCGCACTGACTGCCGGGTCGGACGCCGCCGCGCCCCCGGTCACTAAAATTTTCGCGATGCCGGGTGTGGTCGCGCGCGCGGCTTCATCTTGACCGATCCGTTCACCGCTCTAACCTGGAGGCGTCAGGCGAGACCCGCCGCGGGCTGGGCCTATCCGGGGCCGGAGTCCGAACCGCCGCAAGGCAGCGCCACCACCGTCGCGCAGAAGGATCGTTCACCATGAAGCTCCGCCGGTTCGGTTTCGTGCTGCTCGCGCTGGCGTGGGGTGCTGCGACGCCCGGCCCCGCCGCGGCCGAGGATTTCAGCAAGGAGGCCGGCGCGTTCGTCCAGTCGCTGGGCGATCAGGCGATCGCGATCATCACCGACGCCAGCCTGAACGCCGGCGACCGCGAGCAACGCTTCCACCAGATGTTCGTCACCAGCTTCGACGTGCCGGCGATCGGCCGCTTCGTGCTCGGTCGCTACTGGCGCACCGCGAGCGACGCGCAGAAGACCGAGTTCCTCAAGCTGTTCGAGGACATGATCGTCAAGACCTACAACAACCGCTTCAAGGACTATAAGGGCGAGCAGTTCGTGATCACCGGCGCGCGCGCCGACGCCGACAGCGCCGTGGTGTCGACCAACGTGGTGTCGGCGCAGGTGCGCAGCGGCCAGCCCGTCAAGGTCGAGTGGCGCGTGCTCAAGCCGCAGGGCAAGCTCAAGATCGTCGACGTCGTCATCGAGGGCGTCAGCATGAGCGTGACGCAGCAGCAAGAGTTCGGCTCGGTGATCCAGCGCAACGGCGGTCAGATCGACGGCCTGCTCGCGACCATGCGCGAGCGCGTCCAGCAACAGAACCAAGCCGCCCGCTCGTAGCCCGGCTCCCTCCTGCATTCGCTCACCCGCCCACCAAGGGAGATCGGGGGATGAGGGGGGATCGGGGGGATGATGACGGCGCGGTCAGCGACCCGCTGACCCACAGCATCATCGAAGCGATCATCCGGGTACATAGCGTCCTGGGTCCCGGATTTCTCGAATCAGTGTATCAGCGCGCGCTCGCCGTCGAGCTGACGGACCGTTGTAACCGAGTTCGAGGTTGCGGTCGTATATGACGGCCAGCCCGTGGGTCGACACCGTCTCGACTTCGTGGTCAACGGCCGTGTCATTGTCGAACTCAAAACGGTCGAGGAACCCAGCCAGGCCCACTACGCCCAGGTGCGCTCAT
>JACQAI010000704.1 GCA_016195115.1 Pseudomonadota bacterium | reverse complement strand
GCCGCCTATCCCTACACCGGCCCCAGCGGCTACGAGTGCATGCCGCAATATCTCTCGGACGCGTTCGGCCCGTTCGGCCGCAACGCCGCGCCGACCGCGGCGATCCGGCACGCGGTGCGCGCCGCGGGCCTCACGACCCCGGTAGTGTGCACCGGCGGCGTGCACAATTTCGAGATGGCCGAGCGCCTGCTCACCGGCGGCGTCTGCGACATCGTCGGGGCGGCGCGCCAGTCGCTGGCCGATCCCGACTGGTACCGCAAGATCGAGCTGGGCCGCGGCGAGCAGGTGCGTACCTGCGAGTACACCAACTACTGCGAGGGCCTCGACCAGAAGCACAAGCAGGTAACCTGCCAGCTGTGGGATCGCGCGGGTCTCGCGGCCGGCGGCGTCAAGCGCAGCGCCGACGGCAAGCGCCGGCTGGTCGCGCCGGAATGGACGCCGGACCCATGACGGCGGTCGCCGACGATCTCGAGACGCGCGCGACCCCGGCCGATCACGCGGACCTGCGGTTGTGGCTGCGCCTCATGACCGTGCACAAGCTGATCGACGGCGAGGTGCGCCGGCGCCTGCGGGCCGGCTTCGCGATGTCGCTGCCGCGCTTCGATCTGATGGCGCAGCTCGCGCGCAGCCCGGCCGGCATCCGCATGGGCGAGCTGTCGAAGCGCCTGATGGTGACCAACGGCAACGTCACCCAGCTCGCCGATCAGCTTGAGCGCGAGGGGCTGGTCGAGCGCGCGGTCGACCCGCGCAACCGTCGGGCGCTGCTGATCCGGCTGACTCCGAAAGGTCGCCGGCGCTTCGACGCCGTCGCCAAGGCTAACGAGGGTTGGATCGTCGAACTATTCGCCGGCCTATCGCGTCCGGAAAAGCGCCAGCTGTTCACTGCGCTGGCCAAGCACAAGGCGTTCCTGAACAACCCTCACCCGGCTCGCCGGGGGCTCGCCGCCCTCTCCCGCAACGCGCGCAACGCGGGAGAGGGAAGGGGCCCACGCGGCGGAGCCGCGTGGGAAGCGTGAGGGCCGAGCCTCACGCGTCGGGATAGCTGATCGCGACGATGTCGAGCTCGAGGTCGCCGCGCGGCCGTCGCCACACCACGTGATCGTCGGTGCGCGCGCCCATCAGCGCCTTGGCGAGCGGCGACGCCCAGCTGATCAGGCCGTGGTCGGCGTCGGCCTCGTCCTCGCCGACGATGTGATAGTGGTGGGTCTGACCCTGGCCGTCCTGCACCGTGACGTGGGCGCCGACCGCGACCTGGCCGCGGTCGATCGCCTTCGAGTCGATCGGCAGCGCGCTGGCGATGCGCGCGTCGAGATAGCGGATCTCCTGGTCGAGCCGCGCGATGTGGCTGGCGTGGGTGAGATCGCCCTCGCCCTCCTTGGCGCGCTCCGCCTGCAGGGCGGCGCGGCGCGCCTCGAGCTTGGCGAGGCCGCTCGCGGTGACGTAGTTCGGATGCGGACTGATCGGCAGATCGGGCAACTGATCGCCCGACTGCCCCTCGTCGTTCTCCTTGACGAAGGCGCGACTCATGGGCCGGTCCTCAACTCACGCACGCTGTGACAACAACGCCGATACCGGGGAAACCGCTTCTCCCCGCGGGAGCGGTGCGTTGGGCCTCCCTGGCCGCCTGCGGCGTTGTTCTTGTGGTGGCCGCCCGAGCGGTCGCCGTTGACGACAGCCTACCAGGAATCCCCCCGCCGACCACAAGCGAGTCGGGTTTCATCAATGAGATCAACGAGATCGACGCGCGCCCCGGCGCTCAGCCATAGGCCCGGCGCTTCGGCATCAGCCGCCACAGCAGGGCGTTGAGCAGCCAGCCGAGCACCAGGCCGATCGCACCGAATGCCGGATCGAAGGTCGCGGTGACTTGGAAGCGCTCCCAGGTCGCGCGCACCAGGCTGGTGTCGTAGCCGCGCGCCAACACCACCGGCTTGGCGAACTTCGAGGCGTCGGCCAGGCGCTGGACCTGCTCGCGCAGGTCGGCGACGCGGAGTACGCTGCCCTGGATGGTGCGGCCGGTCGCGCGCAAGGCGGCATCCGAGCCATCAAGATGCCGCCCGACATACTCGTTGAACGAAACGCCGGCGGCTTCGGCGTTGCGCCGGAACTCGTCGAGCTGGCGCGAGGCCTCCTGGAGCGCGCCGCCCAGCCGCTGCTCGTACTCCTGGATGAAGCGCGGCAGCTGCGAGACCGCGAACCCGACCAGGACGGCAAAGGCGATCGCCGTCAGCTCGTGCAGCGCGCGCATGTCAGGCCAGCAACCGCTCGAGCGTGGCGAGCCGGTCGGCTTCCTCGGCCGGCTTGTCCCAGCGGATGCGGTTGATGCGCGGAAAGCGCATCGCCAGCCCGGAGCGGTGGCGGCCCGAGCGATGCACGGAATCGAACGCGACCTCGAACACCAGCCCGGGCGCGACCTCGCGCACCGGGCCGAAGCGGTTGACCGTGTGGTTGCGCACCCACTTGTCGAGCTCGCCGAGCTCGGCGTCGGTAAAGCCGAAATACGCCTTGCCCACCGGAACCAGCTCCCCCTCGCGCCAGCAGCCGAAAGTATAGTCCGAATAGTAGGACGAGCGCTTGCCGTGGCCGCGCTGAGCGTACATCAGCACGCAGTCGACCGTCAGCGGCCCGCGCTTCCACTTGAACCAGGGGCCCTTGGGACGGCCGGCGACGTAGGCGCTGTCGGCGCGCTTGAGCATCACGCCCTCGATGGCGTTCTGGCGCGCACCCTGGCGGCGCTCGGCGAGCTCGTCCCAGGTCGCGAACGCGAGCAGCGGCGAGACATCGAGGCGCCGCCGCGGCGCCGCACGGAACCACGCCTCGAGGCGGCTGCGCCGGGCATCGAAGGGCAGCGGCCGGACGTCGTCGTCGCCGTCGAACAGCATGTCGTAGAGCCGCACGAACGCCGGAAACTCGGCCCGGGTCTTGGCCGTGACGGTTTTGCGGTTGAGGCGTTGCTGTAGGTCATTGAACGGCGCGACCTGGTAGCGCACCTCGAACAGGGCCGCGCTGTCGACCTGGCGGCCGACCAGCAGCTCGCCGTCGAGCACGGCGTCGAAGTCCATCGCCTCGCCGATCTCCGGGAAGGCGCCGCTGATATCATCGCCGGTACGCGAGTAGAGGCAGCGATGGCCGTGGCGCGCGACCAGCTGGACCCGGATGCCGTCCCACTTCCATTCGGCACGGTAGGCGGCGGGATCCAGTGTCGCGAGATCGCCGTCCTCGATCGGGTTGGCGAGCATCAGGGGACGGAACGACGGCGCCGCGCCGGGCTCAGGACGCGGCGCGCCGCCGGCGAGCCAGGCGAACAGCGGCGCGTACGGTGCCGCAAGGGCGTGCCAGACCTCCTCGACCTCGGCGACGTCGACGGGGCCGAGCTCGGCGACCGCGGTCTTGGCGAGCCGCGCCGAGACCCCGACGCGCAAGCCGCCGGTGATCAGCTTGAGGAGCGCCCAGCGGCCGGTCGCGTCGAGCGCATCGAGCCAGCCCGCGAGCAGGCGCGGCACCTCGCCGCGTCCGGCGGCGTGCAGCCGCGCGACGATCTCGGTCAGGCGCGGCTCGGGCCCGCCCCCCGGGTCCGGCCGAAGGCCGGCCCGAGGGCAGGCTCTGGGTCGCTCCGGCCAGATCAGCGACACGGTTTCGGCGAGGTCGCCGACGAAATCGTACGACCACTCGAACAGCACCGGGTCGACGCGTTCGCCGACCAGGCCGCGGATCAGCGCCGGCTTGGCCTCGCGAAAGCTCAGGCCGCCGGTCAGCGCGGCGAGCGCCCAGCCGCGGTCGGGATCCGGCGTGACCTCGAAATAGCGGTGCATCAGGCGCAGCTTGCCGAGCCGCGAGGGCGTGAAGACCAGCGCGTCCAGGAGCTCGGCGAAGGGTCTCACCGCCGTCGCCTCACGCGTCGTCCTCTTCTTCGAAGCCGACCAGCGACAGCGCGCGCATCCGGATGCCGCGCTGCTGGGCGTGGTGGATCAGCGCCTCCTCGCGGCCGTGGCTGACCCAGACCTCGGGCGCGCCGACGTCGTCGAGGCTCCGGTTGAGCTCGTCCCAATCGGCATGGTCGGAGATGATCAGCGGCAGCTCGACGCCGCGCTGGCGGGCGCGCTGGCGCACGCCCATCCAGCCCGCGGCGAGCGCCGAGACCGGCTCGGGCAGGCGGCGCGCCCAGCGGTCCTGGATCGCGCCCGGCGGCGCCAGCACGATCTGGCCCTTGAGCGCCTCCTTGGTCGCGCCGGTCGCGGGCAGCAGCGGCCCGAGTCTGACGCCGAACGTCTCGTAGAGCTCGCACAGGCCGGCGAGCGCGCCGTGGATGAAGATCGGCCGGTCGTAGCCGGCGCCGCGCAGCAGCGCGATCACGCGCTGGCACTTGCCGAGCGCATAGACGCCGACGACGTGCGCCCGCTCGGGATAGAGCGAGAGCGACGCCAAGAGCTTCTTGATCTCGTGCGTGTCCGCGGGATGGCGAAATACCGGCAGAGCGAAGGTCGCCTCGGTGACGAAGACGTCGCACGGCACGACTTCGAAGCCCGTACACGTCGGATCGGCGCGCCGCTTGTAGTCGCCCGACACGAATCGCGAGCGCCGCGCCGTAGTCGAGCACCTGGGTTTCGCCGATCTCGGCGGCGCCGAAGCGTGCCGCCATGATCGCCAGGGTCGGTGCGGTCGCGAGCACGCGCGTGTTGCCGGCGCGCGCGTGGTCGGCATGGCCGTGCGTAATCACCGCGCGCGCCACCGGGCGCACTGGATCGATGAAGAAATCGCCGGGCGCGCAGTAGAGGCCCTCGGGCCGCACCATGAGCCAGGTCTCGGGACGGACGGCGCGCGTCATGGCGTTGATTTAGGGTGGTCTGCGCGCGCGCGCCAACCCCCTCGTCGCGTTGGCGCTGCGCGGCGCGCCCGAGCGGCGTAAGCTGGCGCGAGTCACACAGGAGGGATCGATGGCCGCCTACGTCATGGTGCAGATCAAGATCACGCGGCCCGACGGCTGGCCGGAATATCGCGAGCAGGTGGGGCCGCTGGCCGCCAAGTTCGGCGGCAAGTACCTGGTGCGCGGCGGCGACGTCGAGGTGCTCGAAGGGCCGCCGCACGACGGCCGGCGCGTCGTCGTGTTCGAGTTCCCGTCGATGGATGCGATCAGGCAGTTCTGGCACTCGCCGGAGTACCTCAAGCTCAAGAAGCTGCGCGAGGGCTCCGGCGAGGCCGCGGCCTGGGCGATTCCCGGCTACACAGGGTGATACCCCCGCCCCTGCTCACGGTCGGCCACAGCAACCATCCGGTCGAGCGCTTCCTCGCGCTGTTGACGCGTCACGGCGTCACGGCGCTGGGCGACGTGCGCTCGTTCCCGCGCTCGCGCTTCAATCCGCAGTTCAACCGCGAGCGCCTCGACGCGGCGCTGCGCGAGCACGGCATCGGTTACGTGTTCCTGGGCGACGCGCTGGGCGGCAAGCGCGACGATGTGGCCGCGCGCGACTACGTCGCGATGGCCGCGGCGCCAGCGTTCCAGGCCGGGCTGGCGCGCGTCCGCGAAGGCGCGGCGCGCCACCGCGTCGCGCTGATGTGCGCCGAGAAGGATCCGCTCGACTGCCATCGTTTCGTGCTGGTGTGCCGGCATCTG
>JACQAI010000703.1 GCA_016195115.1 Pseudomonadota bacterium | reverse complement strand
CTGGGATCACGATCAAGGCGATCACGCCCTTTACCCTCGACCCGCGGCTGTTTTGAGATCGAGCCCGGAATTTCGGGAATTTCGTCCCCGGGATTTCTGTCCCCGGAATTTCCGGAATTTCCTGCGGGAAGAATGGCGCTGCCAGCTTACTGAACGTCGGAACGGCCACGGCCGCGGCGGGGCGTTCGGCCGCGGCGTTTGAGTGCCGCGCGCCGTTCGGTCAGCGCCCGAGCCAGATCGCGCGCGGCGTGGAACACGGCGAGGATGGTCACGGCCTCGGCGCCGACCGCGTAGACGATCACGTAGGGCAGATTGGTCACCGGGAATTCGCGCGTGCCGGGCAGGCGGCCGGCGCGGCCGATGTCCGGAAACTCGGCGAGCCGTCCCGTCGTCGCGACGATGGCACGATAAACCGCCTCGGCGGCACGCCGATCATCCAACGCGATGAAGGCGATGATGTCGTCGAGGTCGCGTGCCGCCGGCTCGGCGACGACAACCCGCTTCAGCGCCGCCGGCGGTGCCGCGCCGCGATGTCAGCGAAGACGTCGTCGGCCGGCCGAACGCGACCCTGGCGCGCCGCCGCAACGCCGTCCTTGATGCGCTCGATCTGCCAGGCGTTGGTTTCCAGATAGTGGCGGAGCGCCTGGTTGACGACGTAGTTGCGCGATCGGTCCATCGCGGCGGCCAGCGCGTCGATGTCGCGCACCACCTCTTTGGCGGCGCGGATCGTAATGGGCTCGGTGGGGCTATCCTGTGGCATCGGTCACCGATGTAATCAGATGTACGCACAAGTAGGATAAGCCGGGCGCGCCGCCCGTCAAGGACTGCGGGTGATACGGCGTGGCATTGACAATTATATACTGAAAAGGTATATACGGGCTGCAAATCGAATCCCATTTTCCGGAGCCCACCATGACCGCCGCCCCCGATCCCGCCGCCCGCGACGCCTTCGGCCGCTTCCAGCCCGGCTGCTCGGGCAACCCCGCCGGCCGGCCGGTCGGCAGCCGCAGCGCGGCCAGCATCCTGAAGGAGCAGCTGCGCGGCGATCAGGTCGACGCGGCGGTGCAGATCATCGGCGACGCGTTGGCCGCCGGCAGCGAGGCGACGGCGCGCTTCGTGATCAAGCAGATCGATCCCAAGAAACGCGCGCCGTTGGTCGCGTTCGAATACCCGCCCGGCGCCAGCCTGATCGAGCGCTTCCAGGCGCTGTTCGCCGCCGCGGCGCACGGCGAGATCACGCCCGAGGAGGCGCTGGCCTTGTCACGCGTGCTCGAGGCCGAGGGCAACATGGTCGTCAAGGCCTCGGGCCTGGCGCGCGATCTGGAGAACCACACGCTCGCGGATCAGGCGCGCGCGGACGCCGCGCGCGCCGAAGCCGAGGCGGTCCAGGCGGAGGCCAAGCACGCCGCTCCCGCCGCGCCGGCGGAGGACGCCGCCCTGTTAAAAGCCTGTTCGATCTGGCCACCGGCCGACGCGGCGGCGCCCGGCCTCGACGCCAAGACCGACGCCCCGCCGTCGCCCCTAGCGGGTCGCGGCGACGCCGACCGCCTCTCACCCACCAACGCGTCAACCTTGCGCGAGGCGAGATCAAGTCCGGCGGCGGCCACGCCGGTCGACGGCAGCGGCGATGGTGGCGCGGCCCCTGGCCGCCGAAGCTTCAGCCGCCTTCGCCGAGGCTTCGGCGGCCAGGGCGAAGGCGGCCTGATTTCAACCTGTTCCTCCAGGCCGACCCAACCCGTCGCTGGCAGCGTGCGCGGCGCCGGCGCGCCGCGCGGCGATCACGCCACCGCGGCGGCGACCGGCGGGGTGGCGCTGCGCAATCCCGCGCAATGGCGCAACGCCGCGTGCGTCGACCGCATGCTGCGCAACGCCGGCGCGCCGACGCACCCGTGAGGCGGCAAACCCGGTATGGCGCGTCCGGTTATGAGCCGATCCTCTGAAGCGCCGCGGACACGCCGAGGATCGGGATGTCGGAATGAGAGCCGAGCGCGAGCAGATCGCGGTCACCGGTGATGATCAGATCCGCCCGCGCGGCCGCGGCCAGCGCGAGGACGATATCATCGTCGGGATCGCGGCTCACCGCCCTCGCCAGCGGTGGGGGATCGACGATCTCGGCCAGTCGCCGCAGCTCGCCGAGCAGACGCTCCGTCACGACGCCAGACCGGGCCAGGATGGCCCCGAACTTCGGACGACCGATCACGTCGGCGAATTCGACGAGCAAAGCCGGGCTGCAGATTAGGCTCAGCGTGCCGTCGCGGACGTGCTCGATGAGCGCGTGCGGTGCGCCGCGCCAGAGCAGGCCGGACAGCAGCACGTTGGTGTCAATGACCGCCCGCACGCTTACGACGTTCGGCGCGGGCCGCCTTCACCTCGGCTGTGATCTCATCCATTGGCATTGGCGGCACGCTGGCCGCGGCCACGCGGTCGGCGACCGACAACAACCGGTCGGCCGCCAGACGGCGCTTGATCGCGTCGCGGATGAGCCGTTCGAGCGCCTTTGGCGTGAGCAATCCGGCATCGCGCGCCGCCTTCGCGGTCGCCTCGGGCAGCTCGATTTGAATCTTCGTCATGGCTCGGCCATCGTGACGGAATCCCAGCGGAAAATCCACCTCGAGCCGCACCGCCCGCCGCTACGCCACCGCCGCCGCTTCGGCGACCGGCGGGGTGGCGATGACGACGCGGTTGCGGCCGCCGTGCTTGGCGGCGTAGAGCGCCTCGTCGGCGGCCTTGAGCAGGGCCGCGATGCTCTCGCCGCCGCCCGGATGGCCGGCGATGCCGATG
>JACQAI010000702.1 GCA_016195115.1 Pseudomonadota bacterium | reverse complement strand
GCGGCGATCTGGAAATAGCGCGCGTCGGCGACGCGCCATGCCGTCGGCATCTCGACTCCCCCAAGCGGGCGTCGCGATCCTCGCGGCTGATTCCGGCGGAATGATGGCGCTCACGCGGTGCCGCAGATCGGGCTCGGGGGCGCTTGGACGCCCGAGATCCCCTCAGAGCGGTTGCGCGACCTGCCGACGCAACGCATCGACCAGGCGTCCGCGCTGATCGATGAAGTCGCCCAATCGCGCGGTCGCGTGACCAAGCTGCTCGACGCTCAACAGCGCTTCGGGCGCGCTCGGATGCGCGCGTATGTGGTCAGCGTGGAACAGCGTGTCGCTCTCCCACGCTTCCGTGGCGCCGACCTTGTCGACCGCGTGGTTTTTGAGGCGTTCGGTAAACCGCGCGACGTTTTCCTTGCTGAAGCGATCGGCGATCCGGTCGGCGTCCGCCGGGCTCACCGCGAGATCGAGATAGCGCGCGATCGCGCCGACCGCCGCGGCCGGTCGCTCGACGATGTCCTCGTAGGCCAGAAACCTCACGCCGCCGATCGACGCCTGGACGCGCAGGAACGCCAGCCCGGCGTGGATCGCGGCGAGCGCATCCTCGAACGACGCACCGAAGCGCTCGATTTGCGACGTCAGGCATTCCAGCGGATTGCGCACCGTGCAGATGGTGCGGCACGTGCCCTGCTCGATCAGCGCCCGGCCGACGGCATCGGGCGCGTGCGTCTTGATCAGATGATGCTCGACCTTGGCGTCCGCGGCGGCGAGGGCGCCCGCGATGTCGTCGCGATATTCACCGTATACCGCCGGTGTCCGGGCGAGCAGCAGCACCCGCGCGATGTTGAACGCCCAGGTCGAGCCGCTGCGCGCCAGGCCGGTCAAGAGCACGATCATGGCAAGCCCGGACTAGGCTTACTGGCCGCTCGGGCACAATGACGCTCGTCACACCGGACGATTTTCCCAATTGCCGTCGGGCGCAAGTCCTTCCCCTCTCCCGCAATGCATTGCGGGAGAGGCTGCCAGGCGTCAACCAGCCGGGCGGGGGCGCTACTCCGCGGCGGCGCGGGCGCCGTCGATGAACTGCGACAGCCAGGAGTTGCGCTTCTTCAGGTTGGCGCGATACATCGCCTCGAACTCGGCCTCGGGGAACGAGTGGGTCGAGGCGCGCTTCATCAAGGTCTCGGTCCACGCCTTGAGGCGCGGGAACTTGTCCATGGTGCCGAGCTTCTTGACGCGGTCGAGGAAGACGTAGCGCTGCAGGAACGGCGCGTAGGCGGCGTCGACCAGCGAGTACTTGTCGCCGTTGAATAGCGGGCCGTTGCCCTGCGTCACCAGCGCCTTCTCGAGCCGCTCGAACGCCCCCGGGATCTGCTCGATCGCCTTCTTGTAGTCGGCCTCGGTGGCGGCGTAGGCGCAGCCCGTGACGGCGCTGGCGAACGTCGGCACGTAGTCGGTCCAGGCGCGGTTGATCGCGCGCGCGATCGGATCCTTGGGATGCAGCTGCGGCGAGACCATCTCGTCGAGGTACTCGTTGATCGCGCTGGACTCGAACAAGGAGTCCTTGTCGTCGATGCGCAGCACCGGCACCTTCTTGTGCGGCGAGATCGCCAGGAACCAGTCGGGCCGGTTGTCGGGCTCGATGTGGCGGAACTCGAACGCGGTGTTTTTCTCGCGCAGCAAGATCGCCGAGCGCTGCACCCACGGACAGGTCTTGAAGCTGACCAGCATGTATTTCGCCATGACGCCCTCCAGGAAGAGTTCGGCCTGGGCCATGATGGCACGCGCCCGCCGCCCGGTTAAACCCCAAAAGCGCCCGCCCCGGCTGCCCACCCCTTCAACAAAGCGGCGATCTGCCTTAGGATTGGAGGCGCCGGAGGTGTCCCAATGGTCGATGTCGCCTACCCCGACTCTGAGATCGGCGCGGTGATCACCGGGGTCGACGTCACGCGCATGAGCGACGCCGAGTTCGACGTGATCTACCAGACCTGGCTCAAGCGCAACGTCATCTGCGTGCGCGGCCAGAGCCTTGAGCTGCCGCAGTTCCTCGCCTACAGCCGGCGCTTTGGCTTCATCCACCCGCACCCGTCGAAGATGACGCGCCATCCCGAGCACCCCGAGATCACCGTGCTGGGGATCAACAAGTTCGGACCCGACGGCAAGCTCGACGAGGTGATCTACCGCCGCGGCGGCGAGGGCTGGCACACCGACGGCGCCTACGATGCCGAGCCCTTCAAGGCGACCCAGCTCTACGCCCTCGCCATCCCGAGCCGCGGCGGCGACACCCTGTTCGCCAGCATGTACGCCGCCTACGCCGCGCTGCCCGAGCGTCTCAAGCAGCGCCTCGAGGGCCGCCTGGGCGCCTTCACCTACGGCGGCCGGCGCAAGAAGACCGCGCTGCTCAACGAGGAGGATCGCGACTGGAAACCGGTATTCCACCCGGTCGTCCGCACCCACTCGGAGACCGGGCGCAAGGCGCTCTATTTCGATCCCGGCAAGATCCTGCGCATCGAAGGCTTGGATCCGCGCGAAAGCGACGACCTGATCGACGACCTGGCCGAGCGCATGGTCCAGCCCGGCGCCCAGTATCGCCATCCTTGGCAGAAGGGCGACATCGTCATCTGGGACAACCGCTGCTCCTACCACCGCGCCGCCGCCGACTATCCGCCCGAGGAAGACCGCATCCACTGGCGCGTCTCGATCAAGGAAACCGACGTCGCGCATTAGAAGGTTGGCCGCGAAGGCGCAAAAACGCGAAGACGGCTTGCCGCCCCGTCGGCCCTGCCCTGCTTGAGTGATCGCCGCGCTCCGCGCGGCATTTTCTTTTTCAGCCCCGGACGAGGGCACGGCGTATCCATGCGCACCCTCTCTTTGCGTCTTTGCGCCTTCGCGGCAAAACTTGCGCCCGAACGACGGAACGCGCGAAGCTAGAGGCATATCAAGCCGCCGCCGCGGAGGAATGTCCCGATGATCAGCAAGTTCACCACGGTCTATCCCGGCCACGTCGATCTGCCCGATCGCGGCCAGGACGCGACGCCGGCCAACGAGCGGCGGTTCTCGAACGAGCATCTGG
>JACQAI010000701.1 GCA_016195115.1 Pseudomonadota bacterium | reverse complement strand
GCAGCACGTCGATCGACACCGGTTTGCCTTGACGCTCGACGCACCAAAACGTCCAGCCATTGCACGCCGGTAGATGCTGCACGGCGGCCCCGACCTGGTGGATCGAGCCGCGCGCCAAGTCCGAGATCACGCTGCCGTCGGCGCGCACCCGCGCGGCGTAGCGCCGGCCGAGGTCGAACAAGGTCTCACCGGGCGCGATCAGGCCGCGCTCGATCAGGTTGCCGAACGGCACCCGTGCCTCGTCGCGGCGTCCGACTGTGACCGCCGCGCCCTCCTCGGACACCGGCTCGACGGCGGCGATGCGCGCGCGCGCCGCCGCGGCGTAGTCGGCATCGCGCTCGATGCCGATGAAGCGGCGGCGCAGGCGCTTGGCGACCGCGCCCGTCGTGCCCGTGCCGAAAAACGGGTCGAGCACGACCTGGCCGGGCTTCGAGGCCGCGACCAGAATGCGATGGAGCAGCGCCTCGGGCTTCTGGGTCGGATGCAGCTTGCGGCCGTCGCGCTTGAGGCGCTCGGGCCCGGTGCACAGCGGGAACAGCCAGTCGCTGCGCATCTGCAGCTCGTCGTTCAGGCTCTTCATCGCGGCGTAGTTGAACAAGTGGCGCGCCTCGGCGCTCTTGGCCGCCCAGATTAGGGTCTCGTGGGCGTTGGTGAAGCGGCGGCCACGGAAATTCGGCATCGGGTTGGTCTTGCGCCAGATCACGTCGTTGAGGATCCAGAAGCCGAGATCCTGCAGCAGCGCGCCGATGCGGAAGATGTTGTGATAGGTGCCGATCACCCAGATCGAGCCGTCGTCCTTGAGGACGCGGCGGCACGCCGCGAGCCAGTCGCGGGTGAAGCGGTCGTAGTCGGCGAAACCGCCGACCTTGTCCCAGTCGTCGTCGACGCCGTCGACCACCGAATGGTTGGGCCGCCGCAGGTCCGAACGGAGCTGCAGGTTGTAGGGCGGGTCGGCGAAGATCAGATCGACCGCGCTGGCCGGCAGGCCGGTCAACGCGCCGACGCAGTCGTCGACCAGTACTTGGTCCAACGGCAGGGTGGGGAGCAGGCTGGATTCAGGCGCCATGGCGCGCCAACGATGCGCGACCAGAGACTCGCCGTCAAGATTCCTTCAGTAGACTCAGGGGCTTATTCGGCGAGGTTGCGAAGCGGTGCGAACCCCATGCGGTGATGCCGGGTGGGCCCGGCGATGGCGATCCCGGCGCAATGCTCGGGCGTACCGTAGCCGGCGTTACGCTCCCAGCCATAGGCCGGATAGCGCGCCGCCAGGCGCATCATCAGCCGGTCGCGCGTCACCTTGGCGAGGATTGAGGCTGCCGCGATCGACAGGGATTTGGCGTCGCCGTCGATCACCGCGCGGCCCGGGCACGGCAACGAAGCGGGCAGGATGTTGCCGTCGATCAGCACCGCGGTCGGTCGCTGTGCCAGCCGGCCGATCGCCCGGGTCATCGCCAGCAGGGTCGCCTGCAGGATGTTGATGCGCTCGATTTCGGCCGTGCTGCTGGCGGCGACCGCGGCGATCACGCCGTCCTGGCGCGCCGCGCGTTGCCACAGCTTGGCGGCGAGCTTGGCGCGCGCTTCGGGCGGCACGACCTTCGAGTCGTCGATCGCCCCCAGCAGTCGGCGGGGCAGCAGGGCCGGCATCAAGATCACGGCGGCGGCGACCACCGGCCCGGCGAGCGGCCCGCGCCCCGCCTCGTCGACGCCCGCGACGATGCCACCCAGCGCCCGCTCGAACCGGTAGTGGAGCATTGCGCCGTCGGTACCCGAAAGCCCCACGGCTGACAAGCGCGGCGGCGCGGCGCGGCAGTTTTTTCCGACGCGTGGTCCGGCCCGCCACACTTGAACCCGGGTGCGCCAGGGCGATAATCCTGCGCGCCGTTCGCGCTCACGCGACCCGCGCGCCCGTGGCGCGCCATCCGAGAGGACTCGATGCCGCGGAATCATGACGCCCGGGACAAGCACGTCTGGCGCTTCTTCCGGGTCGGCGGCTTTGACCAGGTGCGGCTCGACACCGGGAGCGATATCGCCGCCCTCGGTGAGCTCGATCAGAAACTATGGGTCGCCCTGGCCTGCCCGACCCGCGGCATCGAGTTCGACGAGGCGACGCTCGATCTGCTCGACGCCGACCGCGACGGCCGCATCCGCGCCCCCGACATCCTCGCCGCGGTCGACTGGACGGTGGCGCTGCTCAAGGACCCCGACGACCTGATCAAGACGTCGGCGGCGCTGGCGCTGGCCGCGATCAATGACGCGACACCCGACGGCGGCCGCATCCTGGCATCGGCGCGCACCATCCTGCGCATGCTCGGCAAGGCCGACGCGACCGAGATCTCGCTCGACGACGCGGTGCACATCGAGCAGATCTACGACGGCTCGGCGTTCAACGGCGACGGCGTCGTACCGGTCGAGGCGACCGAGGACGACGACACGCGCGCGATCTTGGGCGACATCATCGCCTGCATCGGCGCCGAAGCCGACCGCAGCGGCCGCCCCGGGGTGTCGCAGGCGAACGCCGATCGGTTCTTCGCCGAGGCCGCGGGATACGTCGCCTGGCGCGACGAGGCGACGGCGCGCGGCACCGAGATCCTGGCGCTGGGCGAGCGCACTGAGGCGCTGTTCACCACGCTCGACGCGCTTGCCGACAAGCTCGACGACTACTTCACGCGCTGCCGGCTGGCCGCATTCGACCCCCGCGCCGCCGCCGCGCTAAACCCGCCGGTCGCCGCCTACGAGGCGCTGAGCGCCCAGGATGTCGACCCCGAACGCGGCGAGCTGCGCGCCTTGCCGCTGGCGCGCATCGAGGCCGGCCGCGCGCTGCCGTTGAGCGGCAGCGTCAATCCGGCCTGGGCCGAGGCCCTCGCGCGCCTCGCGCACGAGATCGTGGCGCCGCTGATCGGCGAGCGCGCGGCGATGAGCGAAGCCGACTGGGAGGCCCTCAAGGCACGCACCGCGCCCTACCGCGCGTGGCTGGCGCGCAAACCGGCGACGAGTCTCGAGGCCTTGGGACTGGCGCGCATCCGGCATCTGACCGAGCCCGCGGTCAAGCAGCGGGTCGACGCGCTGATCGCACGCGACCGCGCGCTCGAGCCCGAGATGAACGCGATTTCCGAGGTCGAGAAGCTGATCCGCCTGCAGCGCGATCTCGCGCCCTTGCTCAACAACGTCGTGTCATTCCGCGATTTCTATACGCGCAACGGCCGGGGCATGTTCCAGGCCGGCACGCTCT
>JACQAI010000093.1 GCA_016195115.1 Pseudomonadota bacterium | reverse complement strand
GCACAACCCCGGCAGCAATCTCGACCTCGGCTCCGGCATCGCGGCGGCGCGCCGCATGCGCGAGCACGGCATCAATCTCGGCATCGGCACCGACGGTGCGACCTCGTCGGACAATCTCAACATGTTCGAGGCCATGCGCTTCGCCAGCGTGGTGTCGCGCATGCAGTCGGTCGACCGGGAGCGCTGGATGTCGGCCACGGAGGTGCTCGACGCCGCGACGGTCGGCAGCGCCCGCGCGCTCGGCATGGAGACGCTGATCGGCCAGATCGCGCCCGGCTTCAAGGCCGATCTGGTGTTCCTCGACCTCAACAGCATGAACTACCAGCCGCTCAACAGCGCGCTCAACCAGCTGATCCACTGCGAGGACGGCACCGGCGTCGACAGCGTCATGGTCGGCGGCAAGTTGGTCTACGCCGACCACCGCTACGTCAACCTCGATCCCGTCAACCTGGCGCGTCGGGTCGAGGCCGGCGTGCAGTACCTGCGCGGCGCCAGCGCCGAGGTGCGCGCCTTCGCCGAGCAGATCGAGCCGTACGTCAACCAGTACTGCGCCGGGCTGGCGGCCAAGGACTATCACGTCGACCGCCTGAGCCTGCAGCCGCAGGGTTGAGGCTCGGCCGGCCCTGAGGCTTCGATCCGCGTGAGGCGCTTGGCCGCCGCGACCCGGGTAGAGCCGGTCGCCGTGTGCGCGGGCATCGACAATCGGCGAAAACGAGCTGGCGTCCCCAAGGGGATTCGAACCCCTGTTACCGCCGTGAAAGGGCGGTGTCCTGGGCCTCTAGACGATGGGGACGCGGGACAGCGGCCCCGTGTGTACAAGGCGCCGGTCGGCGCCGTCAACCGCGACGGGCCTGCCAGCTACTACCGGCGCTTGTGGCTGAGCGGCGCGTAGCTCATGCCCTCGCCGACCAGGCGCGGGTCGCCCGCGATGCTGGCGCCGGTCGGCTCGCCGGCGCGCGGCGCGCCGTTCTCCGAATAACGGGGGTCCGTCGGCGCAATGTAGCTGAGATCGGATTTCGCGGCGTCCGCCGCACTCTTGTATTGGTCGGTGTTGGTGAACGGCAGCACGACGTTGGTCGTCGTGCACGCCGTTGCGCTGAGCGCCAGCAGGCTTGTCAGCAATATCAAACGCCGCGTCATCGTCAGACCTCCCGCCGGGGCATCGCGTTCACGCTCTGTATGTGGGACTGGAGCAACCGCCGTGCCAGCCTACCGGGCTACCGGCGCGCCCGCCGGCGCGCGCGTCACACCGCCGCCGCGTCGTCGATGATCAGCTGGCAGCCGTCACGGCCCTGCCAGCTGTCGGCGCGCAGGTGGCCGGCGACGTGCAGCGGCGCGCCATCGCGGCTGAGCAGGGCCTTGCCGAGCGGGGTCTCGAGGGCGCGGAAGGCGATCGCCTTGAGGCGGCCGCCCAGCGCGCCGGTCAGGACGCAGCGCACGTGCGCCTCGCCGACCACGTCGGCACGCACGATGCGCGCGGCCGGCACCGCAAAGCGTGGCTCGGTATTGGCGCTGCCAAATGGCCCCAGCCGGCCGATCTGCTCGACCAGCGCCGGCGTCGCAGCACCAGCGTCGAGCGCGCCGTCGAGCGACAGCCGCGGCACCACGCCGCCGTTGCTGATCACCGTCGCGGCGCGCTCGTGGAGGAACGCCTCGAGCGCATCGAGCCGGGCAGCCTCGGCGGTGAAGCCCGCGGCCATGGCGTGGCCGCCGCCGTTGACCAGCAGCCCGGCCTGGCGCGCCGCCAGCACGGCGTCGCCGATCGCGAAGCCGGGCACCGAGCGCGCCGAGCCCTTGGCGATGCCGTCGATGATCGCGGTGACCACCGCCGGGCGGTTGTAGCGATCCTTGAGCCGCGCGGCGACGATGCCGATGACACCGGGATGCCAGTCGGCGCCGGACGCGAACACCAGGGCGCCGTTGTGCGTGCGGCCAAGCCCGCCCGCGCCCTCGACCTGCGCGATCGCTGCCTCGAGCACCGTGGCCTCGATGGCACGCCGCTCGTCGTTGAGCGCGTGCAGCTCGCGCGCCAAGCTGCGCGCCTCGACCTCGTCGTCGGTGGTCAGTAGGCGCGCGCCGAGCGCGGCGTTGCCGACCCGGCCGCCGGCGTTGACCCGCGGCCCGAACACATAGCCGAGGTGATAGGCGTCGGCACGCTCGTCGAGGCCGGCGACGTCGGCGAGCGCCGCCAGGCCCGGATTGGCGCGGCGCGCCAGCACGCGCAGCCCCTGGATGACCAGCGCGCGGTTGACGCCGGTCAGCGGCACGACGTCGGCGACCGTGCCGAGCGCCACCAAGTCGAGCAGCTGCAGGAGGTCGGGCTCGCGGCGAGTCTCAGTGTACCAGCCACCCGAGCGCAGCCGCCGGTTGACCGCGACCGCCATCAGAAAGGCGACGCCGACCGCGGCAAGCTGGCGATGCGGCGTCGTCTCATCGAAGCGGTTGGGGTTGACGACCGCGAACGCCGGCGGCAGCGCCGGCTCGCCGACGTGATGGTCGCACACGATGACGTCGAGCCCGCAGGCCGCCGCGGCGGCGAGCGGCTCGTGGGCGGTGGCGCCGCAATCGACCGTGACGACGACGCGCACGCCGTCGGCCTGCAGCTTGCGGAGCGCCGGCGTGTTGGGGCCGTAGCCCTCGCTCAAGCGATCGGGAATGTAGATGCGGTGACGCGCGCTGACCGCAGCGAAAAAGCGTGCAAGCACTGCGGACGACGTCGCGCCGTCGACGTCGTAGTCGCCGAAGATCGCGATCTCCTCGCCGCCGCGGATCGCCACTGCCAGGCGCTCGGCGGCGCGGTCCATGTCGCGGAAGCCGCTCGGATCGGGCAGTTGCGTGCGCAAGGTCGGCGCCAGATAGGCCTCGGCCTCGTCGAGCCCGACGCCGCGCGCGGCGAGCAGCCGGCCGACGATCTCGGGCAGACCGAGGCGCTGCGCCAGCGCCAAGCCGAGCCTTGTGTCGCCGGCACGCGCCACCCAGCGCCGCCCGCTGACCGAGCGCTCGACGCCGAGAAAGCCGTCGCCGTTGAATGCGCCCTTGCCGCCCGCGTCGCCGTCCATGGCCACACAGCCGCATCCCCGCCGCGCGGCGTCAAGCCGGCGGCAATACCCGTTGCGAGTCAGGCGGTTTGGTCATACTCGCCACCCCGTCCGGGCGGCGTTTGCGGGCTCGATTCGGGTTCCGTCTACGGCTCGACGCCGGGCTTGCGGGTGAAGTCGTGGGTGGCCTCGATGAAGCGGACCGTGCCGGTCCGCGAGCGCATGATCATCGAGTGCGTCGTGCCGCCGCCGGGGAAGCGGCGTACGCCCTTCAGCATGGTGCCGTCGGTGACGCCGGTGGCGGCGAACATGACGTCGCCCTTGGCGAGCTCGAGCATGCCGTATTTGCGATTGAGATCCTTGATGCCGATGCGGATGGCACGGCCGCGCTCGTCGTCGTTGCGGAACAGCAGGCGGCCCTGCATCTGACCGCCGATGCAGCGCAGCGCCGCGGCCGCGAGCACGCCCTCGGGCGCGCCGCCGGTGCCGAGATAGATGTCGACGCCGCTGCCCGGACGCGACGTCGCCATGACGCCCGAGACGTCGCCGTCGGAGATCAGCATGATGCGCGCGCCGGACTCACGCACCTTGGCGATCAGCTCGGCGTGGCGCGGCCGGTCGAGGATGCAGGCGACCAAATCGGACACCTCCATCTGCTTGGCCTTGGCGAGGTTCTTGAGGTTGACCACCGGCGTGTTGTCGAGGTCGACCACGCCGTCGGGCAGACCGCCGCCGACCGCGATCTTGTCCATGTAGACGTCGGGGGCGTTGAGGAACCCCCCCTCGGACGCCATGGCGACCACGGCGAGCGCGTTCTGGCCGCCTTTGGCCGTGATCGTCGTGCCCTCGAGCGGATCGAGCGCGATATCGATCTTGGGGCCGCCGGCGCCGACTTTCTCGCCGATATAGAGCATCGGCGCTTCGTCGCGCTCGCCCTCGCCGATCACCACGGTGCCGTCGATGGCGAGGCCGTTGAGCGCGCGGCGCATGGCGTCGACCGCGGCCTGGTCGGCCTGCTTCTCGTCGCCCCGGCCCATCAGCTTGGACGCCGCGATCGCGGCCGCCTCGGTCACGCGCACCGCCTCGAGCGCCAGGTTGCGGTCCATCACCGACATCAGGCTCCTCCCATCTGCTTGGCCACTCTTGGCCATTCTTGGCGTATTTTACAGCGCCTCGATGATCCGGATGACACGCGGTGGCTCGACCACGGCGTCGAGCCGGCCGATCCGCTCGAGCGCCCGCTTCATCGCGCCCTCCTCGGTCTCGTGCGTGGTCAGCACCACCGCGACCGCCGCGCCGGGATCGCGACCGCGCTGCAGCATCGACTCCAACGACACGCTTTCGTCGCGCAGCGCCGCCGCCACGTCGGCAATCACGCCCGGCCGGTCGACCACCATCAGGCGTATATAGAACGCGCCGCGATGGCGTTCGCTCGGCGCCGCGGGCAGCTTTTTCAGCGACGCCGCCGGCTGGTTGAAGGTCGCGACCCGGTGGCCGCGCGCGATGTCGATGAGGTCGGCGACCACCGCCGAGGCGGTCGGCCCGGCACCGGCGCCGCGGCCCTGGTAGAACGACATGCCGACCGCGTCGCCCTCGGCGACCACGGCATTGAACACGCCGTCGACCTGGGCGATCGGGCTGCCGACCGGCACCATGCAGGGCTGCACGCGCTGCTCGAGCCCGATCGAGCTTCTGTGCGCGATGCCGAGCAGCTTGATGCGATAGCCGAGCTCGTCGGCATAGGCGATGTCGGCGGCCGAGACGTGGCGGATGCCCTCGATGCGGAGCGCCGGGAAGTCGATCGCGGCGCCGAACGCGACCGCGGCGAGGATGGCGAGCTTGTGCGCGGCGTCGACGCCGTCGACGTCGAAGCTCGGATCGGCCTCGGCGTAGCCCAGCTTTTGCGCCTCGGCGAGCACGTCGGCGAACTCGCGCCCGCTCTCGCGCATGGTCGTCAGGATGTAGTTGCAGGTGCCGTTGAGGATGCCGTAGACGCGCGTCAGGTCGTTGGCCGCGAGACCCTCGCGCACCGCCTTGATGATCGGGATGCCGCCGGCGACCGCGGCCTCGTAGGCGAGCACCAGGCCGGCGGCCTCGGCGGTGCGCGCCAGGGCATTGCCGTGGTGCGCGAGCAGCGCCTTGTTGGCGGTGACGACGTGGCGCTTGGCGGCGAGCGCGGCCTCGACAGTGGCGCGCGCCGCACCGTCGGCGCCGCCGATCAGCTCGACGATGACGTCGGCGTCGGCCTCGCGCGCCATCGCCACCGGGTCGGCGAACCACGCGACGTCCTCCAACGCGAAGCCCCGCGGCTTGGCCCTGTCGCGCGCCGACACCGCGCGCAGCACAAGCGGCCGTCCGGCGCGCCACATCAGCAGGTCGGCTTGGCCGCGGATCAGCGCACCGGTCGCGGCGCCGACCGTACCGAGCCCGGCGATCGCGAGCTTCAGGGGTTGGCCGGCGCTCATGTCACGACGCGAGCTTGTCGGGCGGCTGCGCGGTGTTGCGCACCGCCTCGCGATCGAGGAAGGCACGGATGTTGCGGCACGCCTGACGGATGCGGTGGACGTTCTCGACCAGGGCGATGCGCACGTGGCCGTCGCCGTACTCGCCGAAGCCGATGCCGGGCGACACCGCGACCTCGGCCTCGGTCAACAAGCGTTTGGCGAACTCCATCGAGCCGAGCTCGGCGAGCTGCGGCGGGATCGGCGCCCAGGCGAACATCGAAGCGGGCGGCGCCGGCACCGGCCAGCCGGCGGCAGCCAGGCCCTGGATCAGCACGTCGCGGCGCTGCTTGTAGGTCGCGCGGATCTCGTCGACGCAATCTTGCGGGCCGTTGAGCGCGGCTGCCGCCGCGACCTGGATCGGCGTGAAGGCGCCGTAGTCGAGATAGGATTTGATGCGCGCCAGGGCCGCGATCAGCTTCTTGTTGCCGACCGCGTAGCCGATGCGCCAACCCGGCATCGCGTAGGTCTTGCTCATCGAGCCGAACTCGACCGTGATGTCGCGCGCACCGGGAATCTGCAGCACCGACGGCGGCGGCTTGCCATCGAAATAGATCTCGGCGTAGGCGAGATCGGAGAGAACGTACAAGCCGCGAGAGCGGCAATACTCGACAACTCTGCCATAGAAGTCGAGATCGACGACCTCGGCGGTCGGGTTGGACGGATAGTTGAGCACGAGCGCCAGCGGCGACGGCACGCTGTGTTTCACCGCGCGCTCGAGCAGCGCGATGAAGTCGGCGCTCGATGTTTGATCCGGCGTCGCCATCGGCAGATGGCGGATCGCCGCGCCCGCGATCATGAAGCCGAAGGCGTGGATCGGATAACTCGGATTGGGCACGACGATGACGTCGCCCGGGCTGGTGATCGCCTGGGCCAGGTTGGCGAGCCCCTCCTTCGACCCCAGGGTCACGATCACTTCGGTCTCGGGATCGAGCTCGACGCCGAAGCGGCGCGCGTAGTACGCAGCAATGGCTTTGCGGAGTCCTGGGATACCGCGACTATTCGAGTAGCGGTGGGTGCGCGGGTTCTGCACCGTCTCGATCAGCTTCTCGACGATGTGGCGCGGCGTCGGCATGTCGGGGTTGCCCATGCCGAAGTCGATGATGTCCTCGCCCGCAGCCCGCGCGCGATCCTTCATCGCGTTGACTTCCGCGAACACGTAAGGGGGCAGACGCTTCGT
>JACQAI010000693.1 GCA_016195115.1 Pseudomonadota bacterium | reverse complement strand
TCGAAATCCTCGACCGGCGCGCTTTCGGCGATGTCGAGCGCCTTGCCCTGGGGCACGCCGTCGATGACGTCGAACAGGACGACATCGCCCAGTTCCTTCAAGCCGATCAGGAAGGCGAGCGTGCCGCCGATATTGCCGGCGCCGATGAGGGCGATCTTGGGACGGGCCATGGGGGCTCCTCGTAGGATCCGAAGTGCGCGCGGGAGGGGTTTCGGGGCGATATCGCGCAACCCCTCGCAAGTCCCCAGCCAGCCGCCCGTGCTACTGCGAATCGGGGGTGAAGGCAAGGGGAAGGGCCCTGCGGCGGTGCCCGGGCGACGCCATCGGCGCGGCCGATTTGCGTTTACATCGAGCCACTTGCGCGGAGACGGACGTGGTCGGCCACAACGCCGCCGAGGCGCCGCTCGAGCGCCTGTCGGAAACCCTGACCGGCCACTCCAGCCACGAGACCCAATGGTACCCCTTGGGCGGCATCGCCACCGTGGTCGCCGGCGGCGCGCGGGTGCTGTGCAATCGCTACGAGCGCTACTCGGCGGCCTGACGCGTCGGCACCGCCAAGTAGTCGGCCGACTGCATCTCCATCAGCCGGCTGACAGTGCGGCGGAACTCGAAGGCGCCGGTACCTTCCGGGTAGAGATGTTCGGGCGCCGCCGCCGCCGCCATCACGAGCTTGGTCTTCGATTCATAGAGCGCGTCGATCAGGGTGATGAAGCGGCGCGCTTCGTTGTGCAGCGCCTGACCGAGCTCGGGCACCTGGTCGATGATCAGAGTGTGGAAGCGCGCTGCCAGCGCCAGATAGTCGGACGCGCCGAGCGGCCGCGCGCACAGCGCATCGAAGCTGAAACGCGCGACGCCCTTGGCCGCGCACGGCACCTCGAGCTTGCGGCCGAGCACTTCGACGATCGCGATCACGCACTCGGCGTCGTCGGTCAAGTCGCTCCAGGCCTGCGCCAGCGCATCGTCCGCCGCCGACCCGAGCGGCGCGTGATAGACCGGCCGGCCGGCGAGCCGCGCCATGCGGTAATCGACCGTGCCGTCGAGGCTGACGACATCGAGCTCGGCCTTGAGCAGCGCGATGAACGGCTCGAAGCGATCGCGCTGCAGCCCGTCCTTGTAGAGGTCGTCGGGCGCGAAGTTGGAGGTCGAGACGATCACGACGCCGAGCTCGATCAGGGTCTGGAACAGCCGGCCGAGGATCATGGCGTCGGCGATGTTGTTGACGACGAACTCGTCGAAGCACAACAGCCAGGTCTGGTCGGCGATCTCGCGCGCGACCTGGACCAGCGGGTCGGCCTGTTGGCCCTTGGTCGCCTGGCGCTGGACGTGCAGGCGCTGGTGCACCTCAGCCATGAAGGCGTGGAAGTGGACGCGCCGCTTGCGCGGCACCGGCGCGCCGGCGAAGAACACGTCCATCAACATCGACTTGCCGCGACCGACGCTGCCGTGGATGTAGAGCCCGCGCGGCGGCTCGCGCCGGCGGTCGCGCTTCAACAGGCTGCGCCAGCTCGGCGGTTGGGTCGACGGCTCGTAACCGCCCAGGCGGCCATGCAGCTGGTCGAGCCGCGCGGCGACAAAGGCCTGGGCATGGTCGGGCCGGATGCGGCCGCGGTTGACCAGGGCATGGTAGCGGCTGAGCGGTCCGGCGACGGAGACGCTGTCGAAATCGTCCAGGTCAACGGCCAAGGCTCGCGCGCCGCCCCTTTGTCGTGCCGAGCACCTGCCGCCGCGCCCGACTGTTGATAGGATCGAGGCACCCGCACAACGCGCGCATCCGCCTCACCGCAGGGAGGCCATGATGGCCGAAGATCGCTTCACTATGGAAGGGCGCAAGTTTCTCAAGGTCGTCGGCACCACCGGCCAGCGCGGGCTTGTCGGTGCACCGAGATCGGCGCGCGGCGGCCGGGCATATCCTGGTCACACAACCCGCTATTTGATCTATAATAGTTAGTCTCGCTGGGGACCCCCGCGGGGGGAGGACCGTGGCCAAGCCGCCTAAAGTGACGCTCGAGGATTGCTTCCTGCCGGCGACCCGGCAGACGACCGGCAAGAGCACCGGCATCGTCTGGCGCGTCGTCGACCTGTTCGAGGGTCGCGACGGCATTCCCTATGCGCGCCTGGTCAACACCAACGACCGCAGCCTGACCAAGACGGTGGCGACCGAAGCGCTGCTCGACCGCAGCCTGTTCCGTCCGGCATAGGTCAGGCGCCCGCGCCCGCCGAGGCAACGCCCGACACGCCACGCGACATGTAGCGTCCTCCATGTTCGGTTGATTGTTGTCGCAACCCCGACGGCCGAGGCGCAGCCAGCGTCGCAAACCTCAGCGCCGCGCCACCATCATCTTCTTGATCTCGGCGATCGCCTTGGCCGGATTGAGGCTCTTCGGGCAGGTCTTGGTGCAGTTCATGATGGTGTGGCAGCGATAGAGCCGAAACGGATCCTCGAGCGCGTCGAGCCGCTCGCCGGTGCGCTCGTCGCGGCTGTCGGCCAGCCAGCGATAGGCCTGCAGCAGGATCGCCGGCCCGAGATAGCGCTCGCCGTTCCACCAGTAGCTCGGGCAGCTGGTCTGGCAGCAGAAGCACAGCACGCACTCCCAAAGCCCATCGAGCTTCGCGCGCTCCGCCGTCGACTGCAGGCGCTCGCGATCGGGCGGCGGCGACGACTCGGTCTGCAGCCATGGCGTCACCGAGGCCAACTGCGCGTAGGGCACGGTGCAATCGGGCACCAGGTCCTTGATCACCGGCAGATGCGGCAGCGGATAGATGCGGGCGTCGCCCTTGATCTCGTCGATCGGCTTCAGGCACGCGAGCGTGTTGGTGCCGTCGATGTTCATGGCGCACGAGCCGCAGATGCCCTCGCGGCACGAGCGCCGGAAGGTCAGCGTGGTGTCGACCTCGTTCTTGATCTTGATCAGCGCGTCGAGAACCATCGGGCCGCAGGCCTCGAGATCGATCGCGTAGCTGTCGAGCCGCGGGGTGGCTTTGGCCTCGGGATCCCAGCGATAGATCTTGAACGTCTTGGCGCGCTTGGCCGCCGCGGGCGGCGGGAAGCTCTTGCCCGGCGTGACCTTGGAGTTCGCCGGAAGCGTGAACTGGGCCATGCGGGTGGTTCCTCGATCCTCAGTAGACCCGCGCCTTGGGCGGGAAGGTCTGGACTTCGTTCGACAGCGTGTTGAGGTGCACCGGCCGATAGCCGAGCGTCACCTTGCCCTTGGCGTCGTACCACGACAGCGTGTGCTTCATCCAATTGACATCGTCGCGATTGGGAAAGTCGTCGCGGGCATGCGCGCCGCGGCTTTCCTTGCGCGCCTCGGCCGAATGGAGCACCACCACCGCCTGACTCAGCAGATTGTCGAGCTCGAGCGCCTCGATCAGGTCGGAGTTCCAGATCAGCGAGCGGTCGTTGACCCCGAGGTCCGACATCGTCGCGACGACCTGCGCGATCTTGGCGACGCCGGCCTCCAGCACCTTCTGCTCGCGGAACACCGCGCAATGGCTCTGCATGGTGCGCTGCATGTCGTTGCGAATCGCCGCGGCGTTGCGCCCGCCCTTGGCCCAGCGCACGCGGTCGAGCCGCGCCAGCGCGTTGTCGCCGGCGTTGGGCGGCAGCGGCTTGTGCTGCTGCTCCGGCTTGACGAGCTCGGAGGCGCGGTGGGCCGCGGCGCGGCCGAACACGACCAGGTCGACCAGGCTGTTGGTGCCGAGCCGGTTGGCGCCGTGCACCGAGACGCACGCCGCCTCGCCGACCGCCATCAGGCCCGAACACACGGCATCGGGCTGCGCGGCGGTCGGGCGCAAGACCTCGGCGTGATAGTTGGTCGGGATGCCGCCCATGTTGTAGTGCACGGTCGGCAGCACCGGGATCGGCTCCTTGGTGACGTCGACGCCCGAGAAGATGCGCGCGGTCTCCGAGATGCCCGGCAGGCGCTCATGCAGCACCGCGGGGGCGAGGTGCTCGAGATGGAGAAGGATGTGGTCCTTGTGCGGGCCGACCCCGCGGCCTTCGTTGATCTCCACCGTCATGGCGCGGCTGACGACGTCACGCGACGCCAGATCCTTGGCCGACGGCGCGTAGCGCTCCATGAAGCGCTCGCCCGCGGCGTTGGTCAGGTAGCCACCCTCGCCACGTGCGCCCTCGGTGATCAGGCAGCCCGCGCCCAGGATGCCGGTCGGGTGGAATTGGATGAACTCCATGTCCTGAAGCGGCAAGCCGGCGCGCAGCACCATGGCGTTGCCGTCGCCGGTGCAGGTGTGCGCCGAGGTGCACGAGTAGTAAGCGCGGCCGTAGCCGCCGGTCGCCATCACGGTTTGATGCGCGCGGAAGCGGTGGAGCGAGCCGTCCTCCATGCACAGCGCCATGACGCCGCGGCACGCCCCATCGTCGTCCATCATCAGGTCGAGCGCGAAATACTCGACGAAGAACTGCGCCTGGTGCTTCAGGCACTGCTGGTAGAGCGTGTGCAGGATGGCGTGGCCGGTGCGGTCGGCGGCGGCGCAGGCGCGGTGCGCCATGCCGCCTTCGCCGTACTTGAGCGTGTGACCGCCAAACGGCCGCTGATAGATCTTGCCGGCGTCGGTGCGGCTGAACGGCACGCCGAAATGCTCGAGCTCGATCACCGCCGGGATGGCGTTGCGGCACAGGTACTCGATGGCGTCCTGGTCGCCCAGCCAGTCCGAACCCTTGACCGTGTCGTACATGTGGTAGCGCCAGTCGTCCTCGCCCATGTTGCCGAGCGCGGCGCCGATGCCGCCCTGCGCCGCCACGGTGTGGCTGCGCGTCGGGAACACCTTGGTGATGCACGCGGTCTTGAGGCCGGCGACGGTCATGCCCAACGTCGCGCGCAAGCCCGCGCCGCCGGCGCCGACCACGACGACGTCGAAGCTGTGATCGGTGATCTTGTAGCTCTCCGCCATGGCTCAGCCCCCGAACGCGAGTTTCAGGACCGCGATCGCGGCGAGCAGGCCCAACAGCGCCGCCAAGCCCTTGACCGCCAGGATGCCGGCGACCTTCTGGCCTTCGTGATGGACGTAGTCCTCGAGCACGACCTGCAGACCGAGCGCGGCGTGATAGAACGTCGCCACGATCAGGAGCACCATCAGGGTGGCGTTGATCGGCGAGCGGAACCACGCGACCGCGGTCGCATGGTTGGCGCCGACCAGCGCGATCACGCTGGCGACGAACCACAGCGACAGCGGCACCAGCGCCACCGCCGTGGTCCGCTGCGCCCACCAGTGGTGGGCGCCGTCCTTGGCCGAGCCGAGGCCGCGGACACGACCGAGCGTCGAGCGCAGCTCCATCACGGTCTCCCCATCATCGCGCAGCCGAGCGTCCAAGCGACCACGGTGAGCACCGCGGTGGCGGCCAGCACGGCATAGCCCGAGGCATAGACGGTCTTGAGCTCGAAGCCGTGGCCGGCGTCCCAGAACAGGTGCCGGATGCCGTTGGCCAGGTGAAAGAACAGCGCGACCGACCAGCCGAGCAGGATCAGCATGCCGAACCACGACCGGATGAACGCCTGCGCGGTCGCGTAAGCGGCCGGGCCGCTGGCGGTGGCGACGACCCAGTAGACCAGCAGCAGGGTGCCGACCGCCAGCGCGACGCCGGCCGCGCGGTGGCTGATCGACAAGATCGAGGTCAGCTGCGGGCGATAGATCTGCAGGTGCGGCGACAGCGGCCGCTCGCTCTGCGCCATTTTGGAGGCCCCCTCAACGCGTTGATAATCGTCGCAGATTCCGCCCTTGCAGCGGCTTGCAGTGATTTAGCGCCGCGCCCCAAGCCAAGTCAACGAGGCTTGCATTCGTCTTCCGCGTGGCTTGCATTCGCGGTCCGCAAAGCCGCAAGGTCGGCGCCGTCATGAATGTGCTGGCGATCCAGTCGACGGTCGCGTTCGGCCATGTCGGCAACGCCGCCGCCATGCTGCCCTTGCAGTGCCTCGGCCACGAGGTCTGGCCGGTCGACACCGTGCGCTTCTCGAACCACCCCGGCCACGGCCGGTTTCGCGGCCACGCGACGCCGCCGGCCGAGGTCGCCGCGCTGGTGCAGGGCCTCGAGGACCTCGGGCTGTTCCAGCGCACCGACGCGATCCTGTCCGGCTATCTGGGCGAGCCCGCGACCGGCGCGGTGATCGCGCGCACCGTCGCCGCGGTCAAGCAGGCCAACCCCGGCGCGCGCTATTTGTGCGACCCGGTGATGGGCGACGCCGGCCGCATCTTCGTGCACGCCGAGGTGCCCGCGATGCTGCGCGAGCAGTTGGTGCCGCGCGCCGACATCGTCACGCCCAACCCGTTCGAGCTCGGCCTGTTGACCGGCATCGAGCCGGCCGACCACGCGGCGGCATGCGCCGCGGCCCGCGCCCTGATCGCGCGCGGGCCCGGCTTGGTCGTGGTCACCGGCTTGATCGCCGCCGCGACCCCCGCCGACGCGATCGACACCCTGGTGGTGACGGCGCCGCGCGCCTGGCAGGTGCGCGCGCCGCGCCTGGCGCGCCGCTTCGACGGCGCCGGCGACTGCTTCGCCGGGCTGCTGCTCGGCCGGTTGCTCAACGGCGATCCGCCGCCGCGCGCCGCCGCGCGCGCGGTCTCGAGCCTGCACGCCATCCTCGAAGCTACCGACGACGCCCGCGACCTCGCGCTGGTCGCCGCTCGCGGCGCGATCGCGCGGCCGCCGCTGACGTTCCGCGCGACGCGGCTCTAGCGCGGCAGGGGCGGAGCCCCGCGAGCGCCAAAAAATCGCGCCTTACATGTACTCGTCGGCCAGGATCTCGGCGATTTGCACGGCGTTGAGCGCGGCACCCTTGCGCAGATTGTCGGCCACGCACCAGAAGTTGAGGCCGTGGAGCACGGTGCGGTCCTCGCGCACCCGGCTGATGAACACCGGGTCGTCGCCGGCGCACTCGACCGGGGTCACGTAGCCCTCGTCGGCGCGGTGGTCGATCAACGTGATGCCGGCGGCGTTCTTCCAGGCCGCGCGCGCCTGCGCGACCGACAGCGGCTGGCTGAACTCGACATTGATCGCCTCGGCGTGGCCGATGAACACCGGCACGCGCACGCAAGTCGCGGTGACGGCAATGTCCGGATCGAGGATCTTGCGCGTCTCGGCGGCCATCTTCCACTCTTCCCGGGTGTAGCCGTCGTCCATGAACGTGTCGATGTGCGGGATGACGTTGAACGCGATCTGCTTGGAGAACTGCTCCTTCTTGATCGGATCGTGCACGAAGATGCCGCGCGTCTGCTCGAACAGCTCGTCCATCGCCTCCTTGCCGGCGCCCGACACCGACTGGTAGGTCGCGACCACGATGCGCTTGATCTCGGCGATCTCGTGCAGCGGCTTGAGCGCGACCACCATCTGGATGGTCGAGCAGTTCGGATTGGCGATGATGTTGCGCTTGGGGTATTGCGCGATGGCGTGCGGATTGACCTCGGGCACGACCAGGGGCACGTCGGGATCCATGCGGAAGTGCGACGTGTTGTCGATCACGATCGCGCCGGCCTTGGCCGCCTTGGGCGCGAACACCGCCGAGAC
>JACQAI010000692.1 GCA_016195115.1 Pseudomonadota bacterium | reverse complement strand
TCGCGGTGCTGATCGTCGTCACCCTGCTGCCGACCGTCTACATGCTGCTGACCAGCCTTACGCCGCCCACCCCCACCAATCCGGCGACCCAGTGGGATTTCGACCAGCCGGCGGTCAACTACGCACTGCTGCTGAGCGATACCCGCTTCCACAACTCGGTGTGGGTCCAGGTCAAGCTGTCGTTCTGGACCGTCGGGCTGCAGCTGCTCCTCGGCTTGTTGTTCGCCCTGCTGCTCAACTATCCGTCGCGCCTGCTCGAGGCGCTGCGCACCGTGTTCCTGATCCCGATGGTGCTGCCGCCGATCGTCGTCGCGATCATCTGGAAGGTGCTCTACACGCCCGACATCAGCCCGGTGCACTGGGGGCTGCGCGCGCTCGGCTGGGACATGCCGGCGCTGATCACCCATCCCGACTTCGCGCTGCTCGCGATCATCATCGCCGACACCTGGGAGTGGTTCCCGCTCACTATGCTCATGATCCTGGCGGCGCTGCAGACCATTCCGCGCGAGCTGCACGAGGCCGCGCGGGTCGACGGCGGCACGCCGCTGCAGCTCACCGTCTACGTCACCTTGCCGTACATCCGCGGCACGTTGCTGGTCGCCGGGCTGTTCCGCCTGATCGACAGCATCAAGGCATTCCCGCTGATCTACATCCTGACGGATGGCGGCCCAGGCTCCGTGACCGAGGTGACCAACTACTATTCGTTCGCCCAGGCGTTCAACTTCTCCTATCTCGGCTTCTCGAGCGCGATCACGGTCGTGCTGGTCGCCGCGACCCTGCTGCTGAGCTGGGCGGTAGTCCGGATGACCGGCTGGGGCACCCATGGCGACTAGCGCGCGCCGCGACGACGGGCTCGGCCGCGAGCGCCTGGCCTTGCACGTCCTGGCGGTCGTCCTGGTGCTCCTCGTGATGGCGCCGTTCCTGTGGCTCTTGCACATGTCGGTCAAGACCAACGCCGATATCTTCGCGTTTCCGCCCAAGCTCCTGGCCAGCCGTATGGCGCCGCCGACCGCATTCGCGATCCCGTACTTCCTGGTCTATCGCCAGATCGAGCTGCTCGACACCCTGACGGGCCTGGTCGTCATCTATCTGACCTTCAACCTGTCGCTGGTGATCTGGATGATGCGCGCGTTCTTCGACCAGACGCCGCGCTCGCTCGAGGAGGCGGCGTGGATCGACGGCGCGACGTTCTGGCAGGGTTTCGTCAAGATCGCGCTGCCGCTGACCGCGCCCGGCCTCGCGGCGACCGCGATCCTATGCTTCCTGTTCGCCTGGAACGACTTCTTCTTCGCCCTCATCCTGACGCGCACCGAAGCGATGACCGCGCCGGTCGCGGTCGTCAACTTCATGAACTATGAGGGCTGGGAGTGGGGCCGCATCGCCGCCGGCGGCACCATGGTGATGCTGCCGGTGCTGGTGTTCTCGCTGCTGGTGCGCCGCTTCCTGGTCGGCGGCCTGACCGCCGGCGCGATCCGCGGCTAGCCGGTCAACTGCCGGAGCAGCCAACGGCCGGCCGCGAGCAGACGCGGCTCGTCGCTGCGGACGTCGACCAGCTGGACGCCGAGCGGCATGCCGTGCGGGCCGACGCCCGCGGGAACCGTCAGGCAGGCGACGTGCACCAGGGTCCACAGCCGGTTGAACACGGCATTGCCGGTGGCGGCGTGACCGAGCGGCGCCTCGCCGGGTGCCGGAAACGTCAGGATGAGCTCGTCGGGCGCCAGGGTGTCGATCAGCCAACGGCGTGCGCGCGACACCACCGTGAGCGCGGCCGCCAGCTCGTCCTCGGTATGGCGCTGGCCCTGCGCAATGAACGCTGCGAGCTCGCGGCTCAGTCTATCGCGCGCCGTCTGCCACTCCTGGGTGAAGGCGCGCGCGGTCTCGACCGCCATGATGACGCGGTGCGCCGGATCGAGGTTGCCGAACCACGCCGGTGCCTCGAGCGTGCGCACGCGGGCGCCCGCCGCCGCGGCGCCCCGTGCAGTGTCGGCCAGACGGTCGGCGGCTGCCGGCTCGGCCTGCGCCGCGTAGGGCGTGGCGAACAAGGCGAGGGGCGGGGGGTCGGCGGCCTGCGCCGGCGGGGCATCGGGCGTGTCGGCGAGCACGCGCGACAGCAGCGCGACGTCGTCGAGGTCACGCGCCATGACGCCGATGGTGTCGAGCGACGGCGCCAGGTGCTTGAGGCCGCGGGTCGGGAACAGGCCGAACGCCGGCTTGTAGCCGATCAGGCCGCAGAACGCCGCCGGGCGAATGGTCGAGCCGCCGGTCTGGGTGCCGAGCGCCGCCGGCACCATGAAGTCGGCGACCGCAGCGGCCGAGCCGCTCGACGAGCCGCCCGGCGTGCGGCTGGGGTCGTGCGGATGCCGCGTCGGGCCCGGGCGCACGAACGCGAATTCGGTCGTCACGGTCTTGCCCAGGATGATGGCGCCGGCCGCGCGCAGGCGCTGCACGCAGACGGCGTCCTCGGCCGGACGATGGCCGGCGTAGATCGGCGAGTTGCACGCGGTCGGCTGATCGGCGGTCGCGATGACGTCCTTGATGCCGATCGGCACGCCGTGCAGCGGGCCCGCGGGCCGCTCTGCGTCGCGTGCCCGTGCGGCAGCGCGCGCCTGGTCGGGATCGAGGAAGACCCACGCCGCGACCGCCGGCTCGCGCGCGGCGATGCGTGCCAGCAGGGCCTCGACCAGCGCGCTGGCGGTCAGTTGGCCGGCGGCGATCAGGGCGGCGGCCCGGGTCGCCGATAGGCGCGTGAGGTCGTCGGTGCGCGCGTCGTCCATCGCGGTCAGCGCCGGCCGCGCAAGGTCGCGGTGGCGGCGCCATCGACCGTGCGGCGCGCCGGATCGATCGCCACGCGGTAGGTCTCCCGGGCGGCCTCGAGCGTAACGTAGCCGTCGAGCCAGTCCTCGAGGACGTGTTCGGGCACGCGCTCGGCCGGGTCGCCGTAGCCGCCGGCGTTGGGGCCGACGATGCCGATGACGTCGCCCTTGGCGATCCGGCGACCGCTCGATTTCGACGGCCATGGCTCGGCGCCGGTGGCGGGATTGTGCACGACTCGCGCGGCGAGGCCGTCGTGGCCGCCGAAGATGCCTTTGGGCGCCTCGACCGTGCGGTCGCCGTTGCACGAGAAGAAGCCGTCGGTCAGGAAGCGGACCTCGCGCACCGCGCCGACGCCGCCGCGCCGCCGGCCGGCGCCGGGCGGCTCGGGGCGCAGCTCGTAGCGCTCGACGCGCAGCGGGTAGTGCAGCTCGATCTCCTCGCACGGCACGTTGCGGGTGTTGGCCATCAGGTTGTCGACCGCGTCGAGCCCGTCCTTGTCGCGCCGCGCGCCGTAGCTGCCTTCGTTGACCTCGACACACACCTAGTACTGGCCGCGGTCGCGGTCGTAGCCGCTGTACGACGTGCTCATGACGTGCGCCGAGTTGCCGCCGGTGACGCGCTCGGGCAGCACCGGCGCCAAGGCGCGGATGACGCAGTCGAGCACGCGCTGGACCTGCGCCATGCGCGCCAGGCAGGCGCGCGGGAAGTTGGGATTGAAGATGCAGCCCTTGGGCGCCACCACCTTGACGGGGCGGAACATGCCCTGGTTCTGCGGGATGAACTCGCCGGCAGCGAACTCGTCGAGCAGCAGGGTGCGGACGATGTAGAAGCACGCCACTTGCAACGACCCTTCGAAGGGCACGTTGTAGCCGGTCTCGACCTCGTCGGCCGAACCGGTCAGGTCGATGGTGATCTCGGTGCCGCGCTTGCGCACCGTGACGTTGACCTTGAGGGTCTTGCCCCAGTTGCGGCCGTCGTCGTCGAGCCAGCTCTCGGCGTGATAGTCGCCGTCGGGGATCTTGGCGATCTCGGCGCGCAGCCGGCGCTCGGAGTAATCCATCCAGTGATAGGCGGTGCCGAGCACGACGGCGACGCCATGGCGGTCGACCAGCTTGAGGAAGCGCTCGCGGCCGAGCCTCACCGCGGCGATCATCGCCTCGATGTCGGCGGCGTTCATGTCGGGCGTCCGCACGCTGTCGCGCAGGATCGACCACACCGGCTCGTTGCGCCGGCCGCGCTCGTAGAGCTTGACGCCGTTGTAGAGCGTGCCCTCGGCGAACACGTCGATCAGGTCGACGTTGAGGCCGGGCGCCGCCGCGCCGGTGTCGATCAGGTGCGCGGTCGCGGCGGCGAAGCCGAGCAGCGTGCCGTCGCGGAAGATCGGCAGTGCCACGCACATATCGGGCGTGTGCGAGGCGCCGTGATAGGGATGGTTGTGGATGATGATGTCGCCGTCGTCGATCTGGCCGCCGAGCTTGGCCATGAAGCCCTTGATGTAGAACGGCAGCGAGCCGATGTGCATCGGCGAGCTCTCGCTTTCGCACAGCTCGCGGCCGACCGCGTCGAAGATGCCGCAGCCGAGGTCCTCGGACTCGCGGATGATGCTCGAGTTCGACATTCGGTAGAGCACCTGGGCCATCTCGCGCGCGATGGCGTTGAAGGCGCCGCCGATCACCCGCAGGGTCACGGGATCGAGCGGGCCGGCGTCGAACGCGACCGGGGCGAGGGGATCGATGGGGCTATCGGGCATCAGGCGATCTCGATCACGAGGTTACCATAGGCGTCGACGCGCGCCGACAGCCCCGTCGGGATCACGGTGGTGGTATCCATCTGCTCGACGATCGCCGGCCCGTCGATCCGATTGCCGGCCTTGAGGGCGTCGCGCCGCCAACGCCGCGTCGGTACCGCGCGCGGCCGCCCGCCGTCCTCGAACACGACCGTGCGCTCGCCGAGCAGGGCGTGCGCTTCGGGTACGGCGCCGCCGGCCGCGATCCGGCTCGGCTTGAGCGCCGGAATGCGGCCGATGCCGACGACGCGGGCGTTGACCAAGCGCACCGCCTTGTCGGCGAAGAACGAGCCGTACTGGCGGCGGTGCTCGGCATGGAAGGCGTCGACCAGGCCGGTCGCGAAGCCGGTGTCGACCGCGCCGGCCGGCGCGGCGGCGCGCAGCTCGTAGCCCTGGCCCTCGTAGCGGCAGTCGGCGAAGCGCATCATCGCGACGTCGGCCGCGTCGAAGCCGTCGCGCCGCAGCTGCTCGCCGAGCTGACCTTCGAGCTCAGTGTAGCATGCGGCCATGCGCGCGAGGTCGGGCGCGCGCAGCGAGGTCATCAGGGTGCGGCTGACGTCGTACGAGACGTCGGAGGCGAGCAGACCCAAAGCCGACGTCAGCCCGGGCAGGCTTGGGATGACGACCGTCGGGATCGCGAGCTCACGCGCGATGTCGCAGGCGAACAGCGGACCGGCGCCGCCAAACGCGACCAGGGCGAAGTCGCGCGGATCGTAGCCGCGGCGCACGCTGTTGATCTCGATCGCCTGGACCATGGCGTGGCTGAGGATGCGGATGGCGCCGAGCGCCGCCTCGAAGGGGCTCATGCCGAGCGGCCGCGCCAGCTTGGTCTCCACGGCGCGCTCGGCCAACGCGGCATCGAGCGCCATGCGGCCGCCCAAAAAACCGCCGGGGTCGACGCGGCCGAGCACGAGCTGGCAGTCGGTTGCGGTCGGCTCGGTGCCGCCGCGGCCGTAGCAGCACGGACCGGGCTCGGCGCCGGCGCTGCGCGGCCCGACCTGGAACTGGCCGCCGGCGTCGACATAGGCGATCGAGCCGCCGCCGGCTCCGATCGAGTCGACCTCGGCCATCGGCACCATCGCCTGGTAGTCGCCGATGCGCGTGTTCAACAGGTGCTTGAACTGCATCTGGCCGTCGGGCGCGACGCCGATGTCGGCCGAGGTGCCGCCGACGTCGAGGCTGATGACGTTGCGCACGCCGGCCGACGCGCCGGCCCAGATGCCGCCGAGCAGCCCGCCGACCGGCCCCGACATCAAGAGGCTGACCGGGCGGTCGGTTGCGGCCTGCAGGGTGGCGCAACCGCCGCTCGACTGCATCAAGTGCAGCTCGGCGCGCATGCCGCGTTCCTTGAGGGCGGTGTCGAAGCCGCGCAGATAGCGTACCGTGCGCGGGCCGACGAAGGCATTGAGGCAGGCGGTCGAGAAGCGCTCGTACTCGCGATGCTGGGCGATGATCTCGTGGCTGGTGCACACGAAGGCGTCGGGCGCCTCGTCGCGCGCGATCGCGGCGGCACGCTGCTCGTGCGCCGGATTGAGGAAGGCGAACATGAAGCAGATCGCGATCGCCTCGATGCCGTCGGCGACCAGCGCGCGCACCGCGGCGCGCACCGCGGTCTCGTCAAGCGGCGTCAGCACGGCGCCGTCGGGCCCGGCGATGCGCTCGGGCACGGTCAGGCGGTGGCGCCGCCGCACTAACGGATGTTTCTGCCACGGCAGGTCGAGCTGCAGGCTGAAATTGAGCGGGCGCTTGTGGCGCGCGATGTGGATGATGTCGCGGAAGCCGGCGGTGGTGATTAGTCCGACCTTGGCGCCGTTGTGCTCCAGCACGATGTTGGTCGCGATCGTCGTGCCGTGCATGAAGTAGTCGACATCGGCAAGCGTGCAGACGGCGCTGGCGCACAGTGCCTCGAGCGCGGTGATGGCGCCGACCGAGGGGTCGCGGACGCTGGTCGGCACCTTGGCGA
>JACQAI010000691.1 GCA_016195115.1 Pseudomonadota bacterium | reverse complement strand
GTCAGCCAATGTCGGTGCTGTTCGTCGACGACGAGCTGAACGTCCGGGCGGGCCTGCAGCGGATGCTCCGTGGCATGCGCGAGGTCTGGGCAATGCGCTTCGCGGGCAGCGGCCAGGAAGCCCTCGAGATGATGCGCGCGACCCCCCCTGACGTGGTGGTGTCTGACATGCGCATGCCCGGAATGGACGGTCGACAGCTCCTGACGGAGGTCGAGCGGCTGTTCCCGCGCACGGTCCGCGTCATCCTGTCCGGCCAATGCGATGAAGAGACGGCGGTCCGTACCGTGAGCGGCATACACATCTTTCTATCGAAGCCCTGCAACACGAACGACCTGATCGACGCCGTGAGCCGGGCTCTGCGACTGCGCGCCCTGTGCGCCGAGCCTCGTGTCGCGCAGGCGGTGAGCGCGCTGCAGCGCCAGCCCGCCCTGCCGCCGAGCTACTACGAGTTCATTCGGGCGATCCGTTTGCCTGAAACCAAGCCGGACCGGCTGGCGCATATCATCGAGCAGGACTCCGACCTGACGGCCAGGCTGCTGCAGCTCGTCAACGCGCCGCCCATGGCGTTGGCGCGCGAGCTGACCGATCCGGCCGAAGCGATGCAGATGCTGGGGATCGATCTGTTCCAGAGTCTGGTGCTGACGAGCGGCGTCGCTGTCGATCTTGCGCCCCAGGTGACGGCTCCGGAACCGTACGATCATGCCGTGAGAGCCGCGGTGCTCAGTCGAGATCTGGCGCATGAGCTGGGGCTCGCCAAGCACCAAGTCGCGTCGTCGTTCTCGGCCGGTCTGCTCCACGATCTCGGCCTGCTGGTGTTCACCGCGCTCCTGTCGGAGCCCCGGATCGACATCGCCGAGGCGCTCCGACAGGAAGATAGAAGCTCCTGCGAACGCGAGCGGGGAGCGTTCGGCGCCGACCATGCCGAGCTCGGTGCCTACCTGCTGTCGCTTTGGGGATTGCCCGATGCGACCGTCGAAGCCGTCGCCTTCCATCACCAGCCCACGGCGTCGGAGGTCAGGCAACCCAGCGTGATTGCGGTCGTCCATGCCGCCAGTGCGTTGGCCGACAGTCACGACGGGGCGCCGCCGGATCTCGACGAGGGATATCTGCAACAGGTCGGCATCCTCCCGATCGTCACACGCTGGCAAGCCGCGAGCCGACGCGTCGTCGTGCCGCGGGCCTGATCGTCTGAAATTTTCACCGCAACCCGATCGGAAAACCCATGGAATCCGCGATCTTCGCTGCCAACGCCCCGGATACCAATCCCGCGGTCCTGATCGTGGATGACGATCCCAGCGTCCTCAGCAGTCTTTCCCGAACGCTCAAACGCGAGTTCACCATCCTGACCGCGTCGAGCGCGAAGCAGGCGACGCAGGTACTCGAGCAGAGCCCGGTCGCCGTTCTAGTCGCCGACATGTCGATGCCCGAGGTCAGCGGGCTGGAGCTCATCGAGATGGTGCGACCCAGACATCCCGAGATCGTCTCGATCATGCTGACCGGACGCCTCGACCAGCAGATCGCCAGCGATGCGATCAACCGAGGCGGCGTGTTCCGCTTCCTGTCGAAACCCTGCGAGTCGGAGCGCATCAAGGCGGCGATTTCCGATGCCCTGATGCAACATCGTCTGCTCGCCGCGAAGCGCGAGCTCTTGGTCAAGACCGAGACCCTCGAGGCGGCATTCTCCGCCATGCATGACGGGATCTGCATCGTCGATGCGGGCGGGCGGTTGTCCGCTGCCAACGGCCGTGCCCGGACCTTGCTCGGCGCCGAGGAATGCCGGCTGGGCGAGCCTCCGCCCCGAGCGCTCGTCCAGGATTCGGAGCCGACCGGTGAAATTCCCGTCAACGACCATCTCCTGCAGGTGAGCTCCGCCGACTTGTCGACCGGCGGCCGCCTCGTGGTCCTGCATGACGTGACCGTGGTGCGGCAGCTCGAGCAGCGTCTCCGGATGGAAGCGTCGACCGATCCGTTGACGCAGATTTCGAACCGTCGCCGCTTTCTCGAGTTCGCGGCCGAGCAGCGTGCGCGCGCCGTGCGCTATGGGCGGCCGATCTCGATCCTGATGGTCGACGTCGACCATTTCAAGAAGGTGAACGATCAATACGGGCACGCCAGCGGCGACGACGTGCTGCGCCGTATCGCGGCGATCCTCGCCGCCGGGGTGCGCTCGACCGACATGGCCGCGCGCTTCGGTGGCGAGGAATTCATCGCCCTGCTCAGCGAGACGGCAACCGACGAGGCGGCTTTGATCGGCGAGCGTCTGCGCCAGGCGATCGCCGCCGAGCCGATCCCGAGCGCCGGCGGTGCCATTCCGGTGACGGCCAGCATCGGCCTCGCGACCGCGGTGGGCGCGGACGTCGACATCGAGCGGCTGATCGCCGCCGCCGATGGCGCGCTGTACGCAGCCAAGAAGAATGGTCGAAACCGCCTGGAGTGCGCGGCTCAAGCCGACCTCGTGGTCGCGGTGTGAACGCGCGGCCAAATCCCTACCGCCTGCGGCGGGACAGAGGAGTCATCGGATGATTTCGGTTTTGTTTGTCGACGACGAGGCGAATCTGCGGGCGGATCTGCGGCGCATGTTCCGCAGCCGGCGGGACCGCTGGTCGATGCGCTTCGCGAGCAGCGGCGCCGGGGCGCTCGACATGCTCCGCACGGAGCCGGTCGACGTGGTCGTCAGCGACATGCAGATGCCGGGCATGAGCGGTGCCGAGCTGCTCGCGCGCGTGCGGCGAGACTATCCGGAGACCATCCTCATCATCCTGTCGGGCCAGTGCGATCGCCGGACCGCGCTGCGGACGATCGACCCGGTGCATCTCTACCTGGCGAAACCGTGCGACCCCACGGAGCTGGTGAACACGATCGAGCGCGCTTATCGATTGCGCTCGATGCTGGCCGTGCCGGGTTTGGGCGATGCCTGCACCGGCAGCGGGTCGCCCGTGTATCCGGAGCTCGCCGCGATGCTGCGCGATCCGGATGTCTCGATCGAGGCGATCGCGAGCCTGATCGCGCGCGATCAGGGCCTCACGACCAAGATACTTCAGCTGGTGAATGCCGCCTACTTCGGGGCGAGCTGGCGCGTCAGGACGCCATTGCAGGCGGTCAAGCTGCTGGGGCTCGATTTGGTGCGCAGCCTGGTGCTCGACATCGCTCGGTCGGTGCCGATGTCGCGGTCCGAGAACAAGGATCTGACGGTCGGCGAAAGCCTAGCGGCCGAGCAGACCTCGGAGACCGGTATCGCGGTCGTGGCCGCCGATGAGGGGCTGCGCGTCCGCTTCGTCAACGATGCCTATCGCCGCAATTCGGGTCGCGGCTTCGACGAGCTGATCGGCCAGGTTTGTCACGTGCTGCGCGGACCCGCCGCCGATCCTCATGTCTTGTCGATCGCGGCGGAGGGTCATGACGTTCGCACCACCGTCCGGCAGCGAGAACTGGGCGGCGCGTTCGATCTGTCCGTCACCCCATTGCTCGATGGCACGAGCCGGCTGGCCTTCTATCTGTGCACCCAGACCGAACTTGCTCCGGACGACGTCGCGCTCGGCGCGCCGCGCGGGCCCGAGCCGGCGATCGCATTCGACGAGCTTGGCGAGGGCCTGGTCGTGCTCGACCGCGACGGCCGCGTCGTGGCGGTGAACCCGGCCTTCGCAGGGATGTTCAGCTACTCGCCGGCCGAGGTGGTGGGTCAGACCCTGGACTTTCTGAGCTCGCCGCTGCACGGCCGCGAATTCTACGCCGAACGCGAGCAGACAATCGAGGAAGCCGGATATTGGC
>JACQAI010000690.1 GCA_016195115.1 Pseudomonadota bacterium | reverse complement strand
GGCCAAGCGATTGAAGCAGGCCGGCCACCCTATGGGTTTCGCCCTCGGCAAGGCGCCGAGCGACGGCAACAACTGGTGCTATTGGCTGCTCTGGGCGTTCGGCGGCGGTGTGCTGGATTCGAGCAATCAAATCATCATCGATCGGCCGCAGACCCTGGCCGCGCTCGACTACGCCCGCGAGCTGTTCCCGCACCTCGCGGATGGTGTCCTGTCATGGACCGACAAGGACAACAACGCCGCCTTTCTGTCCGGCGCGGTCGGCTGCACCAACAATCCGATCGTGATCTACGCCAAGCTGACCGCTCAGAAGAATCCGTTGGCGCTCGATGTCGATCACGCCTTCTTTCCGGTGGGTGTCTCGGGCAAACCCGCGGAGTTCCACGTCATGTATCCCATGATGCTGTTCAAGCACTCGCGATACCCCAAAGCCGCGAAGGCCTTCATGGCGTTCATGATGGAGCGTCCGCAATACGATGAATGGCTCCATAGCGCCGCCGGTTACCTCACGCACACGTTGCGGGCGTACGATGACAACCCCGTGTGGCGTGAGGATCCCAAGCGCAAGGTATTCGGCGACGCCGCTGGGCGCGCCAAGAGCTACGCCTATCCGGGTCGGCTTGGCTACGCCGCCAGCGCGGCGCTCTCGGACCTCGTGGTGGTGACGATGTTCGCCGACGCCGCCTCGGGCCGGCAGACGCCAAAGGAGGCGATCCAGAACGCCGAGCGGCACGTCGCCCGCTACCTCCAGGGCTGAGCCGAACCCTGTCGAGGGCGGGGCGCGTCTGCCCGGTCTCGAATTCCGGTGCCGTCGGAAAAGAACGGCGCCGCGTCCGCTTGGGAGCGCGACACTCGCGAGACCGCCGCGCAACAGAGCAGCACGCCCGGCAGGGCGAGCAGGCGGCGCCGGCCGATCGTCGGCCCGCGTCCGACCGGTGCCATCTCGCGCATCGTCATGACGTCGTCTCCATCGCCGCGGCACGCTCGCCGAGCGCGCCGAGAACCCGCTCGAAGCCGGCCAGCACGAGGTCCTGGTTGGCCTGATCCAGCTCGCCGCGCATCGCATCTGCGGCCAGGCGATCGGGAAAGCCGGGGAAGGACTGAGCATGCAGCCAAGCCAGGAAATCCACCAGACGTGATTGGTCGTCGGCCGACGATGTCCGAAGCACTTGGCGGAGCGGCCACGTCAGCGGGTCGCCGTGACATGACATCAGCCGCGTGAAATACAGATCGGCGAGCGTGGCCGCCGGAGCGCCCAACAGCGCGGCCTCGTAGGCGACGGTACCCGCCGGGGACACGACCAGATCGGCGCGCCGGATCAGCGCGAAGGTGCTGTCGCCGGGATCGATCAGCCGCACGCCCGGCAGCCGCGCCAGCCGACGCAGCCAGGCGCGCGACCGGTCGCCGAGCCCGTTGGCATGCTCCTTGACCCACAGCTCGTGGCTCGCGGGCAGGAGCCGCGCCAGCCGCGCGATCGCGGCCGCCTGATCGCTGTGCAGCGCGGCCACCACGTCGATCGACGCCTCGGGTTGATGATGCAGGCAGAACAGCACGAAGCGCCGGTCGGCGGGCAGATCGCGCGCGCGGTCGAACGGCGAGGCGAGGCGCAGCGTCGCGGCATTGGTCGCGAGGCGCAGCCGATGGGCGATCCGGGCCGACAGCGGCCAAATCGTCAGATCATCGCGATTGTCCGCCGGCTTCGTCAGGCCGCGCCACAGCTCTTCGAGCCAGTAGCCGCGAAAGCGCAATGCCGTGGGTTGGCCGCGGGCATAGCTCGGCGGCTGCGGGCGGGCGCGATACGTGGCCAGGAATTCGGTCGCCCAGGTGCGATCCGCCGCGGTGGCGGGTCGATGCTCGAAAATCTGGTGGGCCGGCGAGACGAAGAAGGCGAAGCGATCGGTGGGAATCCGCACCGTCGTGACGGCGAGACAGGCGCGACCGAGGTCGCGGCACACCAGCGCGGTCAGGATCTCCCAAGCCCAGGTGGCCTCGCCGAAGCACGCCGCGATCCGCCGCTCGGTCAGGAACGATCGGATCGCTTGAGCGATCGCCGCGAGAAAGCCGTATGCCAGACGCTCCGGCTGCCGGCACAGCACGCGATCCATCAGGATGATGTTGGCGATCGTCAGGCCGTCGGTACGTTCGAGCCCGCCGAGATCCTGGCGCGCGTCGGTCAGCGTCATGGCCCGCCAGCGCGCGGCGAAATCCGGCAGATTGAGCACGCGATCGGGCGGCCAGCCCCGCGCGGCCAGCCAGGCGGACCATCGCCGGCTCGGCGAAATCCAGAACACGCCATGGCCGCGGGCCTGCAACGCGTGGGCGAGGCGCGCCTGGGCCATTGTGAGATGCTTGTTTGCCAGGAAGGCGAGATTCATGGATTCGGCCAGACGAGGTGCGAATCACGCGACAGTGTCGTCCGAACCAGACCGGCTTTCACCTGCTTTCACCGCCATTTGTCGATCTTTACATTCGGGGCGTTGAGCGCGGCGACAGAACGCGACTAGCTTGCGCGCGTGCGCGATCGACTTGAGCAATCGGTCATCCGGCGGATCCCCTTGCGACCCGCGCTGATCGCCGTCCTGATCGCCGTCCTGATCGCCGGCGGTGGCGCACAGGAGGCCCGCGCCCAATCGGCAGCGCTGCATCCGGTGAGCGGGCCCGCCTCCTCGGTCGATGTCGTGCTCGGCGACGCAAGCGGTCGATTCGCGGCGCCAGGTTATTTCCGCCAGGCCCCGCCGCCGCTCGATTTCGCCTACTACGCCGGGCGCGAGGGACGTCCCGACGACTCCGGCATCACGGTCGACGACTTCCGCGTCGCACCTCGCCTCACCGTGGATGAGACCTTCAACAGCAACGTTTTCGCGAAGTCCAGCCACCCGAAGTCGGACGCCGTTACGGTGATCAACCCGTCGGTGGCGGTGAGCTCGTTGTGGGGTGCCCACGCCGCGACGTTTTCGGCGGCGTTGCGGGAGGGCCTGTTCGCGCGCTTCTCCGGCGAGGACTACACCGACGGCCAGGTCGGGTCGGAGGGCCGCTACGACATCGATCGCGACAGCGCGCTTGGCGGCGGCGCCGCCTTCCAGCACAGCCATGTTCCGCGCGGCTCGCCCGACGATGCCCGCGGCAACGCGCCGACGCCGGTGGACATCGCGCAGACGCGCGTCGACTATCTCCGGCGGCTCGGCGACGCGGAGGCCGAGATCGAGCTGCGCTATGAGGATTTCGCGTACTCGAACGTCGCCGCCGCGACCGGCCCGATCGACAACAGCATCCTCGATCGCGCGGCCTTCGCGCCCCGCCTGCGGCTCGCCTACGGTGTGGTTCCCGAGGCGCTGCGCGTGTTCGCCCAGGTGCGCTATCGCAGCACGGCCTACCGCCGGCTCGTCCTCGGGCTCGATCGCGATTCGCAAAACTATCAAGAGGTGCTGGGGGCTCAGGTGACGCCGGGCGGGCCGCTGTCGGGTGAGATCTTCGTCGGCGTCATGCAGCAACACTATGCCTCGCCGCAGCTCGCCTCGTTCACGACACCGGCCTTCGGCGCCAGCCTGGCCTGGACGCCGACCTTGCTCACGACGGTGCGCGCCGAGGCGGGACGCAGCGTCGAGGACGCCACGCTCAACGGCTTCTCGGGCTATCGCCAGACCGCCGTGACGATGGCGCTCGATCACGAGCTGCTGCGCTCGGTTCTTCTGCACGCGAGCGTGTTCCGGGCCGATCGCGACTATATCGGTCAGACCCGTCATGAGACCTTCACCCAGGCCGGCTTCGGCGTGCGCTATGCCATCGGCGACGCGCTCGCGGCCGGCTTCAGCCTGACCTACAGTCAACGCGAGGCCAATTTCAGCGATGCGAGCTTCGATCAGATTCTGGCGCTGTTCCGATTGTCGGCGCGCCTTTAGGGCAGGGCGGCTGTCCCGCCTGGCGCAGCGCGGCATGCTCTTGGCGGCGCTGGCTCTGGCGGCGTGCGGCGGCGAGCCGTCTGGCGCGCGCTTGGCCGCCGCGCCGACCGACTATCGCCTCGGTCCGGGCGATCGGCTGCGGGTCGAGGTGTTCGGCGAACCGGAGCTGTCCGGGGACTACGACGTCGACGCCGCGGGAGCGGTGCCGCTCAAGCTGGGCGGCCGGATCGAAGCCAAGGGGCTGACCAGCCGTGAGCTCGAACAAGCGATCGAGCACCGGTTGGCGCAGGGCTTTCTGCAGAACCCGCACGTCACGGTCAGCACGGTCGCCTACCGGCCATTCTATGTCCTGGGCGAAGTCCTGAAGCCGGGACCCTATCCCTATGTCGCGGGCATGACCGTGGCGCACGGCGTCGCGATCGCGGGCGGCTACACCTATCGGGCCTCGCGGCGCACCATCACGGTGCAGCATTTCGACGATCCGGGCGCCCGCCAGCAGCCGGCGGACGAGACCAGCCCGATCCTGCCCGGCGATCTGATCCGGATCGGCGAACGCCTGTTCTGAGGTTCCGACGCCTGGCCGGGCTACGCACCGCGATCGGGGATGAACATGTACCCGGTGCCGCGGACGGTGCGGATCAGGCTGGCCGCTTTGGGGCTGGTATCGAGCTTGCGCCGCAGATTGCTGATGTGCACGTCGATGCTGCGATCGAACGGCTCCCAATCGCGGCCGGCCATGACGTCCATCAACTGGTCGCGGGTGACCACGCGGCGCGGGTTCTGCGCCAGCAGCACGAGGATCCGGTACTCAGCCTGCGTCAGGTGGACGGGCTCGCCGGCCTCGGACTTCAATTGCTGGCTCGACAGGTCGAGCACCCACTCGGCGAACGTGAGCGCTTGCTCTTTCGCCGCGTCGCCCGCCACCGCCTGCGCCTGATCGGCGCGCCGCTGGACGCTGTGCATGCGGGCCAGCAGCTCGCGCAGATCGAACGGCTTGGCGAGATAGTCGTCGGCTCCGAGCTCGAGCCCGATCACCTTGTCGACCGTGTCGCTCTTGCCGGTCAGCATGATGACCGGCACGTTGCCGCGCGCGCGCAGCCAGCGCAGCGCGCTCCAGCCGTCCTCATCCGGCAGGCCGATGTCGAGAATGACGAGATCGACCTTGCTCGCCTCGGCGGCCGCGCGCAGCCCGGCCACGGTCTCGACCACGGCGGGGTCGTAGCCCTCGCGCTCGAGATAGGTCTTGATCAGCTTCGAGACCGCGGGGTCGTCTTCGACGATCAGAACGTGGGGCTTGTGTGGCGCCGCCGGTGCGGGTTGGGAAGACTGACTTGCCATCACCACAATGCGCTCCCCTCGTCAGTAGAGCCTCCTCCTGCGCAGCGCTCTACCGGCGCCGTTAATCCCCGATCGGAGAGAAGCGGTAAGAGATTGCAACCCATCGATACCTCAGTGCAATTTGACCGTGATTCCTCTAACAAACGTTTAAAATATTCTCAAGATGCATAGATATGTTTGCATAACCTGTAAGATGGGGCAGTTTACCTGGCTGAAGTGACTGGTTGATCTGGCTCACGAGACTTGGTCAGCGGCTTGCGTTGGTTCACGGAGATTCATTAGTTTGTAAAGATATTCTGTTTCATGGAGTTTTGATCAAGTCGATTACTCTATTCGGGTGAATTTGTTAACCATTATTAACTGAAGTCGGTGAATTGCCGGGAGGCACTTCCGCTCCGGCCAAGCTCTTACAAACGCTCACCAAACTTAACTCGGGTTCGGACGGGTCTCGCCCGAGACTTTCCCCCGCGGTTCGCGCTGCCAGTGGCGAACCCGCGGAGGCGCGACATGAGCCATGCCAGCAACCCGAGCGAAGCCAACGGCGCTGTGCCGCAGACGCTCCTCGACCTCGGTGCGGTCGCGCTGTTCATCGCCGACGCGCGCTTGCCCGACGCGCCGATCGTGTTCGTCAACGCCGGGTTCACGCGGACGACCGGTCTGCTGCGCCAGGACGTGATCGGGCGCGGCTGGCAACTCCTCAGCACCAGGCCCATGGCTGCGCTGCCGGCTTCGGGGAATTGGTCCGACGAGCCGATCACCGTCGAGTTGCCGGATCTCGGTGGCGACCTGCGTGGCGCGGGCACGCCGTTCGACGTCCATCGGGTGCGCGACCAGCACGATGACGTGACCGCCTATGTCGGCGTGTCGCGGCTCGGCGCGCCGCGCGACTGACCCTTCAGATGTTGGGGAGAGATCGGCATGAGCCGCCTCATGACCATAGCGCCGGATCCGAAGGCTCGGCCGAACCCGCTGTTCGCGGAAACCCGCATGCCCCGGGCGGCCCAGCTGCTGCGCCGCCGCTACCGCGCGATCCTCGCGATGGCGATTTTGGGGCTGGCCTGTGCGATCGGCTACCTGAAGGTGACGCCGCATCGCTATACCGCACAGGCGACGCTGGCGCTGGGAGGCGCCGACGCGTCGTTGGCGTCCGGCAAATCCGCCATGGGCGCCGTCCCGATGGATTTCGCCACGGTCCGGACGCAGGTCCAGATTCTGGAATCTTGGACCCTGGCGGCCAACGCCGTCGCGAAGCTCGGCGTCGTGGCCGCGCCGCGCGACCCGCGTGGGCCGGCGCTGCCCGCGAGCCTGGTCTGGCTGTCCGACCTCTATGACGGCCTCTATGACGGACTGCTCGAAGCTCTGGGCGCCCGCCCGGGCGTCGCGAGCCCCGAGATTCATCGTCAGCTGCTGTCCGCGGTCGACGAATTCAGGCGCGGCCTCGCCGTCGTCACCGACGGTCGGTCGTTCGTCATCCAGATTCGCTATCAGTCCGAAGACCCGAAGATCGCCGCCGCCGCCGCCAATACCGTGGCGGAGCTCTATCTCGGCGACCAGCTGGAGTACAAGACCGAGACGATCGGGCGCCTCAGCCGCTGGCTCTCCCAGCGGATCCAGACCGCGCGCGCCAACCTGCACGACACCGAATGGGCACTTCGCCTGTTCCGCCAGCAGAACAACCTGGTCGACACCAAAGGCCTCACGATCACCCAACAGCAGCTGGCCGAGCTCAACAGCCAGCTGGTGCTGGCGACGGCCGAGCTGGCGCAGCGCGAAGCGCGCGCCCGCAACCTCAAAGAGATCGCCCGCACCGGCAGCGAGACCGCCGCGGCACCCGAAGTACTGGCCTCGCCGCTGATCCAGGTGCTGCGCGACCAGGAGGCGCAGCTCACCCGCAAAGCCGCCGAGGCGGCCAGCCGCTACGGCGAGAAGCACCCGGCGGCCCAAGGCTCCAAATCGGAAATCGCCGACCTGCGCCACAAGATCGCCGGCGAGATCGACAAGATCGCGCTGTCGGTCGCGGCCGAAGCCGACATGGCGCGGGCGCGGGCCGGCAGTCTGCGGGCCACGATCGACAACCTTCAGCGCGCCGTCAGCAGTGCGAGCACGGCCGACGTGCGGCTTCGCGAGCTCGAGCAGCAGGCGCAATCCGAGCGTGCCGAGCTCGCCACCTTTCTGGCGCATGCTGCCGAAACGGCCGACCAGGAATTGCTGATTCGCGCCGATGCGCGGCTAGTCTCGGCCGCCGTCGAACCGCTTCGCCCGTCGGCTCCGAAGACCTTCATCGTGCTGCTCCTGGGCCTCGGTGGCGGCCTGCTGGTCGGTGCCATGATCGCGGTGTGGCGCGATCGGACCGACGATGGCGTGCGCGGCGTCGGACAGATCGAGGCGATCGTCGGCGTGCCCTGTCTGGCGCTGCTGCCCAAGCTGCGCCGGATCCGCCTGGGCGCGAGCTCGGCGGCGATGGAGGTCGTCGATCGCCCCGGCTCGGCCTTCTCCGAGGCGGTGCGCTCGATCGTCGCGACGCTGGAATTCTCGTCCGGCGCGAAGCAGCCCAAAGTGATCCTCGTGACCTCGACGCTGCCCGGCGCCGGCAAGACCTTTTTCGCGGCGTCGTTGGGGCGCAGCGCGGCCAAGGCCGGGCTCAAGGTGCTGTTGATCGACTGCAACCTGCGCCGACCGGCGGTCGCCGGCCTGCTGCGCTGTGCCGACGACGCCGGCCTCGATGCCTTGGTGAGCGGCCGCGAGCTGATCGAAAGCCCGATCCAGAAAGACCCAGCGTCGGGCCTGC
>JACQAI010000689.1 GCA_016195115.1 Pseudomonadota bacterium | reverse complement strand
GCGCGTCGCCGACGCCGACGTGCCGTTCGAGACGCCGGGCGCGCCCGAACGCGCCGCGCGCCTCGCCGCCGTCGCGGCGATGATCTATCTGGTGTTCAACGAAGGCTACTCGGCGGCCGGTGCCGGTGCCGATTCTCGCCGTCCGCTGTGCGACGAGGCGATCCGGCTCGCCCGGCTGCTGCTGCGCCTGTTCCCGGCCGAGCCCGAGATCATGGGGCTGACCGCGCTGCTGCTGCTGCAGCATGCGCGCGCCGCGGCGCGCTTCGATGCCGCCGGCGCCATCGTGCTGCTCGAGGACCAGGACCGTGGCCTGTGGAACCGCGCCATGATCGACGAGGCGCTGGCGCTGATCGACAAGGCGATGCGCCATCGGCGGCCCGGCGCCTACCAGGTGCAGGCGGCGATCGCGGCGCTGCACGCTGGTGCCGCACGGCCCGAGGACACCGGCTGGGCGCAGATCGATCGGCTGTACGCGACGCTCGAGCAGTTGCAGCCGTCACCGGTCGGCACGCTCAACCGCGCGGTCGCGGTCGCCAAGCTCAAGGGCCCGGCCGCGGCGCTCGACATGATCGAGCCGTTGGCGCCGCGGCTGTCCGGCTACTTCCATTTCTTCGGCGTCAAGGGCGCGTTCCTGCTGCAGCTCGGCCGCCCCGACGAGGCGCGAGTCGCCTTCGACCGGGCGATCGCGTTAGCCACCACGGCCGCCGAGGCCGCCCACATCCGCCTGCAGCTCGATCGCTTGATCCGGGACAGCACGGCACCGCGCTGACGCTCAGGTCACGGCGCGGTTTTGCGGACACGATCATTCTCTGTATTGTTGGTCGCATGACCGACTATCGGGCCGTGGCCGCCGCCGTGATGGCGAGACGCCCTCTCGCCGAAAGCTTGTTCGAGGAGCTCGTGCGCCTGTCGCGCGATCCGACCGCGGGCGTGACGCGCGCGTCCTACAGCGACGAGGAGAACCGGATCCACGACAGCTTCGGACGCGCCGCCGCGACGCTCGGGCTCGCGGTCGAGCGCGACGCCGCCGCCAATACCTACATGACGCGCGCCGGCCGCGACCGCAAGGCCAAGCAGATCGTGATCGGCTCGCATCTCGACTCGGTCAAGCAGGGCGGCAATTTCGACGGCGCCGCCGGCGTGGTCGCCGGGCTGATGGCGTGTGCCGCGCTCCAGGACCTCGGCGTCGCGCCGCGCTGCGACATCTCGGTGATGGGCGTGCGCGCCGAGGAAAGCGCCTGGTTCGGCGTGTCCTACATCGGCTCGCGCGCGGCGCTCGGCGTGCTGCCCGACGGCGCGCTCGATGCCCGTCGGGTCGACAGCGGCCGCACCTTGGCCGAGCACATTCGCGCCGCCGGCGGCGCCCCCGAGGCGATCGCCGCGCACCAGCGCCGGCTCGGGCCCGACAACACGCGCTGCTTCCTCGAGCTGCACATCGAGCAAGGGCCCTTGCTCGATCGCGACGGCATCCCGGTCGGCATCGTCATGGGCATCCCGGGCGACTTCCGCTTTCCCGACGCGCGCGTGGTCGGCGCCTACGATCACGTCGGGCTGCTGCGGTCCTACCGCCACGACGCCGTGGTCGCGGCCAGCGAGTTCGCCTGCGCGCTCGACGCGCTGTGGGCCGAGTGGGACGCCGCCGAGCGACCGATGGCGTTCACGATCGGCCAGTTCACCACCGATCCGGCGCAGCATGCGATGACCAAGGTGCCGGGCGAGCTGCGTTTCACGCTCGACATGCGCACCTATGAGCCTGAATTGCTCGCCGAACTCGAGGCCAAGACCTTGGCGATCGTGCGCTCGATCGAGCAGCGCCGCGGCGTGCGCTTCGAGCTCGGCCACACCGCACGCGCCGCGGTCGGGCGCATGGACCCGGGCATCCGCGACAAGTTCGAGAGCATCGCCCGCGACCTCGCGATCCCGACGCGCCGGCTCGGCAGCCCGGCGTCGCACGACGCCGCGGCGTTCGCCGCCGCCGGCGTGCCGACCGCGATGATGTTCGTGCGCAACACAAACGGCAGCCACAATCCCGACGAGGCGATGACGATCGACGATTTCCTCCAGGCGACCGCGATCCTGACCGGCTGGCTGGCCGACGCCGTGGCATGACCGAGCCAGCGCCGACCGTCGCGGTGTTCACCAAGAACCGGATCAACCCGGCCTACCACGGCGCGCGGCTGGCCGCCGACCGCGTCGCGGCGCGCTTCGGCGGTCGCGCCGTGCATTATGTGCCCGAGACACCCGACGATCCCGACCAGCAATCCGCGCTGGTCGATCAGGCGTTGGCGACGCGGCCCGACGCGATCGCCTTCGTGCCGGCGCACCCGACCGCGGTCGACGACGCGGTGTGCAAGATCAACCGGGCAAACATTCCAATCGTCAACCTGATCAACCGGCTGACCGCGGGCGACTACGTCAGCTTCGTCGGTTCGGACGATCACGCGCTGGCGCGCCAGGTCGCAACCCGCCTGTTCGACGCGCTCGGCGGGCGCGGCACGGTCGCCATCCTCGAGGGGCCGCCGGGGGTGGTGACGGGCGCGGCGCGCCTGCGGGGGTTCCGCGACGCCGCGACGCGCTATCCCGAGATTCGCATCGCCGGATCGGCCAACGGCGCCTTCCTGCGCGAGCCCGGTCGGCAGGCGACGGCCGACCTGCTCGCGACCACGCCGCGACTCGACGGCATCCTGGCGGCCAACGACATGATGGCGCTGGGCGCGTTGGACGCGCTCGCCGCCGCCGGGCGGACGAGCCTGGTGGTCGGGGTCAACGCGCTGCCCGAGGCGATCGACGCGATCAAACGCGGCACCCTGCTGGCGACCGCCGATTTCGACGCCTTCAAGCTGGCCGCGGTGGCGACCGAGGCGGCGTTCCGCCACCTGCGCGGCGAGCCGGTGCCGCGCGAGATCCTGCTGCCGGTCCAGGTCGTCGACCGCAGCAACTGCGCGGCCTGGGACAAGCCGATCGAGGCCCGCGAGGGCCCACGCTGGAAAGACGTGGTCGGCTGAGATTTTTTTGTCGCCGCTGTCGATCGGGCGGCGGCTCGCGCGTCATCGCCTTGAGCACGGAGACGCCGTGCGGACCAGCAGACGAGGGATCGCCATGCAGTACCTGATCATGATCTACGAGGACGCCGCGGCGTTCGCCAAGCGCAGCAGCCCCGACGCGCCCAAGCATTTCGGCGCCTATCAGGCCTACACCGAGGCGCTGCGCGAGGCCGGCGTGATGGTCGGCGGCAATCCGCTGCAGCCGCCCCAGACCGCGACCACGGTGCGGCTGCGCGGCGGCAAGCGCCAGGTCCAGGACGGGCCGATCGCCGACACCAAGGAGCAGCTCGGCGGCTATTACCTGATCGAGGTACCGAACCTCGACGCCGCGCTCGACTGGGGTGCACGCTGCCCGGCGGCGAGCTACGGCACGGTCGAGGTCAGGCCGATCATGACCTATCAGTGATCGACCAGATCGACACCGACGGACTGGAGGCGACGCGCCGGGCGGCCGAGCGCACGGCGCGCGCGTCCTACGGCCGCCTGGTCGCGTTCCTGGCGGCGCGCAGCGGCGACATCGCGGCGGCCGAAGATGCGCTGGCCGACGCGTTTCGCGCTGCCCTTGAGACGTGGCCGACCAGCGGCGTGCCCGATGCGCCCGAGGCCTGGCTGTTGACCGCCGCGCGGCGCCGCATGGTCGACGCGGCACGCCACGCGCGGGTGCGCGAGGCCTGGGCGCCGGCGCTCGCGCTCGATGCCGCGACCGAGCCCGCCGACGAAAGCTTCCCGGACGATCGCCTCAAGCTCCTGTTCGTGTGCGCGCATCCGGCGATCGACGCCGCGGCGCGCGCGCCCTTGATGCTGCAGACCGTGTTCGGCTTCGACGCGGCGCGCATCGCGCCCGCCTTCCTGATGGCGCCGAGCGCGATGGCGCAGCGCCTGGTGCGCGCCAAGACCAAGATCCGCGATGCCGGCATCGCCTTCGCGGTGCCCGAGCCCCGCGAGCTCGCCGAGCGGCTCGACGGCGTGCTCGAGGCGATCTACGCCGCCTACGGCAGCGCCTGGGATGACGTCGCCGGCGCCGATCCGCGCCGCCACGGCCTCGCCGAGGAGACGATCTGGCTCGCCAGCCTGACGGCGTGGCTGCTGCCCAAGGCGGCCGAAGCGCTCGGCCTGGTGGCACTGCTGCTCTACTGCGAGGCGCGACGCGACGCCCGGCGCGCGCCCGACGCCGGGTTCGTGCCGCTGTCGG
>JACQAI010000091.1 GCA_016195115.1 Pseudomonadota bacterium | reverse complement strand
TCGGCGCTGCCGAGCGGGCTCGGCCAGGCGCTCGACGGGCTCGACAGCGACGCCGGCCTGACCGAGCGGCTCGGCCGCGCACTGGCACAAGAGCTGCCGCTCAACGCGCGCGACGGCAATTTCATCGCCGCCGGCTACAGCGCCGAGCTCGACGAGCTGCGCGGCCTGCGCGACGAGAGCCGCCGGCACATCGCCAATCTGCAGACGCGCTACGTCGAGGAGGCCGGCGTCACGGCGCTCAAGATCCGCCACAACAACATCCTCGGCTACTACATCGAGGTGCCGGCGGCCCACACCGACCGACTGCGCGCGTATCTGTCGGCCGACGGCCGGGCGTTGTTCATCCATCGCCAGACCATGGCGGGCGCGGCGCGCTTCAGCACGGTCGAGCTCGCCGACCTCGAGGCGCGGCTCGCCAAGGCCGGCGACAGCGCGCTCGCGCTCGAGCTCACGCTGTTCGAGGACCTGGTCGGCGAGGTGCTGGCGCGCGGCGACCTGGTCGACCGCGCGGCGCGCGCGCTGGGCGTGATCGACACCGTCGCGGCGCTCGCCGAGCTCGCGGTCGAGGCGCGCTACGTCCGCCCGACGGTCGACGACAGCGTCGATTTCGCGATCTCCGGCGGCCGCCACGCGGTCGTCGAAGCGGCGCTCGACGACGGACCGTCGGCCTTCATCGCCAACGATTGCGATCTCGGCGCCGCCCAGCGCCTGTGGCTGGTCACCGGCCCGAACATGGCCGGCAAGTCGACGTTCCTGCGCCAGAACGCGCTGATCGCGATCCTCGCCCAGGTGGGCGCCTATGTGCCGGCGAGCGCGGCCCGGCTCGGCGTCGTCGACCGGCTGTTCAGCCGCGTCGGTGCCGCCGACGACCTGGCGCGCGGCCGCTCGACCTTCATGGTCGAGATGGTCGAGACCGCCGCGATCCTCAATCGGGCAAGCGCACGCAGCCTGGTGATCCTCGACGAGATCGGCCGCGGCACCGCGACCTTCGACGGCCTGTCGATCGCCTGGGCCACCGTCGAGCACCTGCACGAGGTCAACCGCTGCCGGGCGCTGTTCGCGACGCACTATCATGAGCTCACCGCGCTCGGGGGCCGGCTCGACGCGCTGACCTGCCGCAGCATGCGGGTCAAGGAATGGCAGGGCGACGTCGTGTTCCTGCACGAGGTCGCGCCGGGCGCCGCCGACCGCTCCTACGGCATCCACGTCGCCAAGCTCGCCGGCCTGCCCGGCGCCGTGATCGCGCGCGCCGAAGAGGTGCTGGCGACGCTCGAGACCGGCGAGCAGTCGGGTGCGCTCGCCCGGCTCGCCGACGACCTGCCGCTGTTCGCCGCGATGCGCGCGCCGCCGCCGGCTGCCGGGACACCCGCACCGTCGCCGGTGCTCGAGGCGCTGCGCGCGCTCGAGCCCGATGGTATGAGCCCGCGCGAGGCGCTCGAAGCGCTTTACCAGCTGCGCGCCGTGCTACGCGATACCTCGCCCGATTAAACTTTCGTCATAAATCGCCGCGGCGGGGACGGACTCGGCGCAACGCCGCGTAAGTCGATTCCCGAGGGCGGCATGGTGCCGCACCCACGAGGGGAGACGACCATGTCACGCATCAAACTGTTGTCCGCCGCCGTGCTCGGCGCGGGGCTGTTGTTCGTCGCCGCGCCTGCGCCCGTGATGGCGCAGGACGTCAAGCAGGACACCAAGGACATTCGTCAGGACCGCCGCGACCTCCGCCAGGATCGGGCGACCCGCAACCAGGCCGGCCAGCAGCTGCGCACCGACAAGCAAGCCGGCAACACCGATGCGCTCAAGTCCGACCGCCAGACGCTCGCCGCCGACCAGAAGGCGGTCAACCAGCAGAAGCGCGACCTGCGCCAGGATCGCCGCGACCGCCGCCAGGACGTCCGCGAGAAGGCGTCGCAGTAAGGCGATCGGCCGGTCTTTTCGACGTCATTGCGAGGCGCGCCAGCGACGAAGCAATCCAGAGGTCGTCTGGATTGCTTCGCTTCGCTCGCAATGACGGCTGTGGGGTACTGCGGTACGGACCGCTGGCGCGGGGACCGGCGCCGGCGCTAGACTTGGGCTTCCCGCGCCGGTGCGCCAGGAGCCTGCAATGCACTTGTTCAAGGAGTTGAGGGTCAAGGACTTCGAGGCCGCCGCCGCCAAGATCCCGGTGATCGACTACGGTCCTTATTTCGCCGGCGAGCCGGGCGCGCTGCAGCGTCTCGGCGCCGAGGTCCGCCATGCCTGCGAGTCGATCGGCTTTTTCTACATCTACAATCACGGCGTGCCGCAGGGCTTGATCGATCGCACCTTCGCGGCGGCGCGGCGCTTCCATGCCATCCCGATGGAGCAAAAGCTCGCCCTCAAGCTCAACGAGAACAATATTGGCTACCTGCCGATCAACGCTTCGGTGCAGGGCGCCTCGACCGTCCACAAGGCGACCAAGCCGAACCAGAACGAGAGCTTCTTCTGCAGCCACGACCGCGGCGCCGACCATCCCGACGTGCTGGCCGGCATTTCGCTGCGCGGGCGCAACCAGTGGCCGTCCGACCTGCCTGGCTTCCGCGAGGACGCCATGGCCTACGCCAACGCGCTCGACGCGCTGTGCAACCGCATGATCCCGGCGTTCGCCGCGGCGCTCGATCTGCCGGCCGACTACTTCGCGCCGCTGTTCGCCAACGAGGCGCACATCACCTTGCGCATGCTCCACTACCCGCCGCAGGCGACGGTCGAGGACAACCAGTTCGGCCAGGCGCCGCACACCGACAACAGTTTCATGACCGTGCTGGCGCGCCACGACGTGCCCGGGCTGGCGGTCCGCTTGATCTCGGGCGAGTGGTTCGCGCCGCCGCTGATCCCCGGCACGCTCTTGGTCAATCTCGGCAACATGATGCGGCGGTTCTCGAACGACCGCTTCCTGTCGACCCCCCATGGGGTACTCAACGAATCCGGCATCGACCGTTACTCGCTCGCCTACTTCCACAGCCCGAACCCCGACGCCATCATCGCGCCGGTCGCGACCTGCGTGTCGGCCGACAACCCGCCGAAGTACCCGCCGACGGTCTATCGCGACCTGGTGCTGGCGTTCTACCGCGCCAACTACTTCCACCAGCGCGGCCATGAGTCCGAGGTCGCGCGCAAGGTCGGGGCCGCCGCCGAGTAGGGCGCCGGGCGCGGCAGAGGCACTGCCCCGCGAGCGCCACTGAAAGGGTCTCCGGCTAACAAAGCGGGGTCCCTTGCGTTATAGTCCCGCGCATGCCGCCCCCTAAGAATCGCCGCGCTGTGGTCAGCCGACGTGCGCTGATGACCCGGCTCGACGCGCTCGATCCGGAGCTGTCGCCGGAGGCGCGGCGCGCCCAAGTGCTCGATTTGCTGCGCCAAGCGCTGGCCGTCGGGCGCACAGAGGTGCGCCGGCGCTTCGAGCAGGGCGCCACCGGCCTCGTGGCGGCGCAGGCGCTCAGCTACCTGATCGACCAGATCATCCGGGTGCTCCACGACGATACCGCCGAGAAGGTCTACCCGGCGCCCAACCCGACCGTGTCAGAGCGCCTGACCCTGGTCGCGACTGGCGGCTACGGGCGCGGCCAGCTGGCACCGTCGTCCGACATCGACCTCCTGTTCCTGCTGCCCTACAAGCAGACGCCCCACGGCGAGCAGGTGGTCGAGCACATGCTCTATATGCTGTGGGATCTCGGGCTCAAGGTCGGCCACGCCACGCGCTCGGTTGCCGAGTGCGTGCGCTTCGCGCGCGCCGATCTGACCATCCGCACGGCGCTGCTCGAGGCGCGCTACGTGTGGGGCGAGCCGGCGCTGTTCGCCGAGCTGCAGCGCAGCTACGCCGCCGACGTGATGGCCGGCAGCGCGCGCGAGTTCGTCGAGCAGAAGCTGGCCGAGCGCGACGCCCGCCACGTGCGCATGGGCGACAGCCGCTACGTGCTCGAGCCCAACATCAAGGAGGGCAAGGGCAGCCTGCGCGATCTCCACACGCTGTTCTGGATCGCCAAGTTCGTCTACCGGGTGAGCGACGTCGGCGAGTTGACCGCGCGTGGCGTCTTGACCGCCCCGGAAGCCACCAAGTTCGCCAAGGCCGAGAGCTTTCTGTGGAGCATCCGCTTCCAGCTCCACTACTTGACCGGCCGGCCCGAGGAGCGCCTGACCTTCGACGTCCAAGCCGAGCTGGCGCGCCGCATGAGCTATACCGACCACGCCGGCAGCCGCGGCGTCGAGCGCTTCATGAAGCACTACTTCCTGGTCGCCAAGGACGTCGGCGACCTGACGCGGATCTTCTGCGCCGCGCTCGAGGCCGAGCAGCAGCGCAAGCCGCGGCTGTCGCTGGCACGCTTCTGGAGCGGCTGGCGGCGCGACGTCGACGGCTTCAAGGTCGACGGCGAGCGCGTCAACATCGCCGACCCCCAGGCCTTCCTCGCCGACCCGGTCAACTTCATCCGCCTGTTCTCGGTCGCCCAGCAGCAGGGTCTCGACACCCATCCGACGGCGCTCCGCCTGATCACGCAGAACCTGCGCCGCATCGACGCGACGCTGCGCGACGACCGCGAGGCCAATCGCCTGTTCCTCGAGATCATGACGTCGCCGAACGATCCCGAGACGACCTTGCGGCGCATGAACGAGGCCGGCGTGTTCGGCCGCTTCGTGCCCGACTTCGGCCGCGTCGTCGCGCAGATGCAGTACGACATGTATCATGTCTACACGGTCGACGAGCACACGCTGTTTGCGATCGGCATCCTCAACCGCATCGAGCGCGGTCTGCTCAAGGACGAGCTGCCGCTCGCGACGTCGCTGATGCCGAAGCTGCAGTCGCGCCGCGCGCTCTACGTCGCGGTGCTGCTGCACGACATCGCCAAGGGCCGCGGCGGCGACCACTCCGAGCTCGGCGAGCGCATTGCCTACAAGCTCGGCCCGCGCTTCGGGCTGAGCGCCGAGGAGACCGAGACCGTGGCGTGGCTGGTGCTCCACCACCTCGCCATGAGCAACGTTGCGTTCAAGCGCGATCTCCAGGATCCCCAGACGATCGGCGACTTCGTCGCGCTGGTGCAGTCGCCCGAGCGCTTGAAGCTGCTGCTGGTCTTGACCGTGGCGGATATCCGCGGCGTCGGGCCGAAGACCTGGAACAACTGGAAGGCGGCGTTGCTGCGCGAGCTCTACTGGGCCGCCGACGAGCGCATGACCGGGCCGCTCAATCGCGATGCGCCGAGCGGCGCCGAGCGCCGGGTCGGCGAAGCAACCGCCGCGTTGCGGGCCGAGCTCAAGGATTGGAGCGACGCCGACTTCCAGGAGCACGTGGCGCGCGGCACGCCGTCCTACTGGCTATCGGTCGATCCGGCGACCGCGTCACGCCATGCCCGGCTGATGCGCCGAGCCCGCCTCGACGGCGCGCCGCTGTCGGTCGAGACGCGGGTCGATCCGCCGCGCGGCGTCACCGAGCTCACGATCTACACCGAGGATCACCCCGGCCTGTTCGCCGGCATCGCCGGCGCCATGGCGGTCAGCGGCGCCAACATCGTCGATGCCAAGATCTTCACGCTCGCCGACGGCATGGCGCTCGACTCGTTCTGGCTGCAGGACGCCGACGGCAGCGCGTTCGATCGGCCGGAGAAGCTGGCGCGCCTCGCGGTGTCGATCGAGCAGTCGCTGTCGGGCCGCCTGCGCTCGCTCGACGACCTCAAGG
>JACQAI010000688.1 GCA_016195115.1 Pseudomonadota bacterium | reverse complement strand
CGTGCTGCAGCTGCTGCCGGGTGGGGCCGAGGTCGGCGCGCGCCTGGTCGCGGACGAACGGATTGCCGGCGTCGCGTTCACGGGCTCGACCGCGACCGCGCAGGCGATCAATCGCATGCTTGCCGCGCGCGCCGGACCGCTCGCCACCCTGATCGCCGAGACCGGCGGGCAGAACGCGCTGATCGCCGACTCCTCGGCGCTGCCCGAGCAGGTGGTTGCCGATCTCCTGACCTCGTCGTTCAACAGCGCCGGCCAGCGCTGCTCGGCGTGCCGCGTACTGTTCGTGCAGTCGGACGTAGCACCACGCATCCTCGACATGCTCGCGGGCGCCATGGCCGAGCTCGCGATCGGCGATCCGGGCCGGCTCGCCACCGACGTCGGGCCGGTGATCGACGAGGCCGCGCGCGATCGCCTGATGGCGCACGTCGCTGCGATCGAGCGCATCGGCCGGGTGATCGCGCGCACGGCGCTGCCGGATGAGGCCGCGCGCGGCTGCTTCGTGGCGCCGATCGCGATCGAGCTCGATCGCCTCGACCGGCTCGACAAGGAGGTGTTCGGGCCGGTGCTCCATGTCGTGCGCTTCGCCGGCGATCGCCTCGACCAGGTGGTCGACGCCATCAACGCCACCGGCTACGGTCTGACCCTCGGCATCCACAGCCGGATCAACACGACGGTCGATGCGATCGTGGCGCGGGCGCGGGTCGGCAACATCTACGTCAACCGCTCGATGATCGGCGCGGTGGTCGGCGTCCAGCCGTTCGGCGGCGAGGGCCTGTCGGGCACCGGCCCCAAGGCCGGCGGGCCGCACTACGTGCCGAGATTCGCCACCGAGCGCACGGTGTCGATCGACACCACGTCGGCCGGCGGCAACGCCACCTTGCTGTCGCTCGGCGACGCGTGACAGATGCCGGTTCGCGCGCCATAACGGGACAGCGAACCACGGACGCGGGAAATCGGATGCCGGTGGTGTCGGTCGAGGAGGCGCTGGCGCACGCCGGCAAGCAGGTCGAGACCAACGACCTGTCGGGTGCCGCGGCGTCCTATCGCGCGATCCTCGACCAGGTGCCCGACCGAATCGAAGCGCTCAACGCGCTGGCCGCGGTCGAAGTGCGCCTCGGCCGGCCGCATCGTGCCGCCAAGCTGCTCGAACGCGCCATGGCCGCCCAGCCGAACAATTCGGTCGTTCAGCTCAACATGGGACGGTTGCGCGCCCGCTTCGGCGACCATGGCGCGGCCCTGGAGCGCTACGCCAAGGCGATCGAGCTCGAGCCGAATCGGGCCGAGACCTACGGCGCCTTGGCGGCGTCGTTCTTGGCGCAACAGCGCTTCCGCGACGCCGAGAGCGTGGCGCGCCGCGGGCTCGGGCTCGATGCCAAGGACGCCGAGATGCGCTTCACGCTCGGCCGGGCGCTGGCCGCCCAGGGCCGGCTGGGCGACGCCGCCGCCGAGTTCCGCGGCGTCGTCGCCGCGCAGCCGAACGGCGGATTCGCCCACCTGCATCTCGCGAGCGCGCTCGAGGATCCCGCCGAAGCCGCGGCCAGCTTCAAGCGTGCGCTGGCCCTCGATCCCAGCCTGATCCCGATTCACCGCATGCTGGGCGAGGCGATGCGCCGCACCGAGGGCGACGCCGCAGCGGTGCCCCATCTGCAGCGCGCGGTCGAGCTGGCGCCCGCCGACATCGACGCCTGGGCGCTGCTCGGCGCCGCGCTGATGGGCGAGGACCGCGCCGGCGCCAGGCGCTGCTTGTCGCAAGCCGCCATCCTCGATCGGCAGCATCTCGGCGCCCTCAAGCATCGCGTCGACCTGTTCCACTCGGACGGCGCCTTCGACGACGCCAACGCCGCCTTCGACGCGCTGGTCGCGGCGCTGCCCGAGCGCATCGAGCACGAGCGCGATTGGCGGCTGCTTGCCGAGATCCTCTATCTCGACGCCCACCGGCCGCTGCCCGCCGCGCTGGCCGAGCAGGTCGCGCGGCGGCTCGATGCCGTGCTGGCAGGGCGCACGTTCGCGTTTGGGGCGTTGCCCGCGCGCGCGCGGCCGGCCGGCGACAAGATCCGCCTCGGCTACCTGTCGGGCAATTTCGGCGATCATCCGATCGGCCACGTCACCGCCTCGCTGTTTGCGACCCATGACCGCGCGCATTTCGAGCTGCACGGTTTCTCCTTGCGCGACCGCTCGGCCGAGCGCCAGCCGTTCGCGGCGCGCCATCGCGCCGGCTTCGACCAGTTCCATGACGTCAGCCGCCTGTCGCCGCGCGCGGTCGCCGCCGCGATCCGCGACGCCGACATCGATATCCTGATCGAGCTCGACGGCCATGTCGGGCAGCTCACCGCCGAAATCCTCGCCTACCGGCCGGCGCCGTTGCAGGCGAGCCTGATCGGCCATCTCAACGGCATGAACCTGGGTTGCGTCGACTACCTGATCACCGACCGGGTCGTCGTGCCGCCGGGCGAGGAGAACCGCCATCGCGAGCACATCGTGCGGCTGCCCGACACGCTGCATTGCGCCGATCGTCATCCGATCGCCGAGACCCGGCCCGACCGCGCGGGCTGCGGCCTGCCGGCCAAGGGGTTCGTATTCGGCGGCTTCGCGCGGCCCGACAAGCTCGACGTTGCGACGATCGACGGCTGGCTCGGCATCCTGAGCGCGGTCGACGGCAGCGTGCTGTGGCTGTCCGAGCCGCCCGCGGGATCCGGCTTCGCGGCCAGCCTGCGCGCGCGTGCGACGGCGCGCGATGTCGATCCGGCGCGCCTGGTGTTCGCCGCGCGGCTCGACGACAAGGCCGCGCATCTCGCGCGCTTTGGCCACTGCGGGCTGCTGCTCGATACGCCGGTGTTCAACGCGGCGTCGACTGCGCTCGACGCGCTGTGGACCGGGGTGCCGGTGCTGGCGCTCAAGGGCGATCGCGAAGGCAGCCGGGTCTCGGCGTCGCTGCTCGGCGCGCTCGGCATGCCCGAGCTGATCACGGAGTCCTGGGCCGACTATGAGGCGCGCGCGGTGGCGCTGGCGCGCGCGCCCAAGCAGCTGGCGGCGCTGCGCGCGACGCTCGCGGAAAAGCGCCTGACGGCGCCGCTGTTCAACATCGTGCGCTTCACGCGCGTGCTCGAGGCGGCGCTCGGCCACCTGTGGGACCGCCATCGCGCCGGCCATCCGCCCCAAGGCTTCGAGCTCCGGGAAGCCCCCGACGACCCGCCGCCGGCGGCGCCGCGCGCGCGGGCGGCCAAGCCCGCCGCCAAGCCCAAGGCCAAGGCGAAATCGGCGCCGGCGAAAAGGCCCCGCCGGCCCTAAGGGTCGCGCGCGATACCGTGTGGCATTGAAATGGATGCCGCACGGCCGCCGGCGGGCGTCAGCGCGTGAAGGTGACCTGGGCGGTGCCGAGCTCCGCGAAGGTCGCGACCGCGGTGTCGCCCGGCTGGGCGAACGGCATGCCGACGCACGAGCCGGTGGTGACGATCTGGCCGGCCTTGAGGCCGCCGCTGCGGCCGGTCAGATGGTTGGCCAGCCAGACCACGGCGACCAGCGGATCGCCCGAGGGACAGCCGCCGACCTTGTCGACCAGGGTCTTGCCGCCGAGCTCGAGGCGGACGCGCAGCGCCGACAGGTCGAGCCGGCGCCAGTCGCCCCGCAGCGCGCCGTGGACGAAGGCGCCGTTGCCGACATTGTCGGCCAGCTTGTCGTCGGGCGCGGCCTTGAGGAAGGCGCGCAGCCGCGAATGCACGATCTCGATCGCAGCGCAGGCTCCGTCGATCGCGTCGACGATGTCGGCCCGGGTGTAGGGCGTGGCGCGCGCCGGCAGATCCCGCCCGATCCGGACCGCGATCTCGGCTTCGACGCCGAGCATCGGCACGTCGGCGGCCGGGATGCTGAGCGGGCTCGGGTGGATCAGGGAGGCGAACATCGGCGCGCAACTGGGCGGCGCGCCGGCGGCCAGGCCGACTTTCCAGCCGCCCGCGCGTTCATCCAGCAGGGCCATGACGGCATCCTGGATCGCGAACGCCGCCGCGGCGTCGGCCGGGCGCAGCCCCGCCGGCAGGCCGTCGAGCGGCTGGCGCGTGCGGCGGGCGGCGACCAGGAGCTCGGCGGCTTGGCGCACGGTCGGGCTGGACATTGTTGGATTTCCCACGGTTCGAGGCTGGGGTATCGTTGAAACCATGTGACATTACCCAGATTTAATGGCGGCGACAGCGGCCTGACACGTCGAGTCGCGTACTAAGCGGTGAAGCTCCTCAAGCCTCTCACCCCACAGGTCAGGTCGCCATGGCACTGCAGCTCTCCACGGAAACTCCCGATATGCGGATTCTGGTCATCGAGGACGACGCCGACACCGCCGCCTACATGGTCAAGGGCCTGAAGGAGAGCGGTTACGTGGTCGACCACGCCGCCGACGGTCGCGACGGCATGTTCCACGCCATGAGCGGCAACTACGACGCCCTGATCGTCGACCGCATGCTGCCCAACGTCGACGGCCTATCGATCATCCAGTCGATCCGCACGGCGGGGATCAAGACCCCCGCGTTGATCTTAAGCGCGCTCGGCGCGGTCGACGACCGCGTCAAGGGCCTGAAGGCCGGCGGCGACGACTATCTGACCAAGCCCTACGCGTTCTCCGAGCTGCTGGCGCGCATCGAGGTGATGCTGCGGCGCGGCGGCGGCAATGCGGTCGAGACCAAGCTGCGCGTCGCCGACCTCGAGATGGACCTGCTCGGCCGCACCGTCACGCGCGGCGGCCAGGAGATCGACCTGCAGCCGCGCGAGTTCCTGCTGCTCGAATATCTCATGCGCAACGCCGGCCACGTGGTCACGCGCACCATGTTGCTCGAGCACGTTTGGGATTATCATTTCGATCCCCAGACCAACGTCATCGATGTCCACATCAGCCGGCTGCGGCAGAAGATCGACAAGGGATTTCCCAAGCCGCTGCTCCACACCGTGCGCGGCGCCGGCTATAGCCTGCGCGTGCCGACCGAATAGCCCCGAGCGGTCCGCCCCGGACGATCCTCGATGCGCCTGAAGATCGTCCGGACCTGGGCCTTCCGGGTCGTCGTCCTCTACATCGGGCTGTTTGCCTTCTCGGTGCTGACGCTGCTCGGGTTCATCTACGTCACCACGGTCGGCTTCATCGACCGCCAGATCAACGCGACCATCACGGCCGAGATCAACGGCCTGTCGGAGAGCTACAAGGAGCACGGGCTGTCCGGCCTGGTCGAGGTGATCGACGAGCGCATCGCCGCCGACCGCGCCGGCGAAAGCATCTATCTGCTGACCGACTCCGACTACCAGCCGGTCACGGGCAACCTGCCGCGCTGGCCGAGCGACGTCGAGCGCCAGGGGCGCTGGGCCAATTTCGACATCCCGGAGAATGACGGCGGCGGCGAGGTCGCGGTGCGCGCGATGTCGTTCCTGCTGTCCGAGGGCTACCACCTGCTGGTCGGCCGCAATCTGCGCGAGCGCCAGAATTTCGAGAACCTGATCGAGACGTCGCTGATCTGGTCGCTGATCATCACGGTGGCGCTGGGGGTGCTCGGCGGCGTGATCATGAGCCGCGACATGCGCCGCCGGCTCGAGGCGATCAACGCCGCAACCCTGCGCATCATGCGCGGCGATCTGCACGAGCGCATCCCGGTCAGCGGCAGCGACGACGAGTTCGACCACCTCTCGGTCAACCTCAACAACATGCTGCAGCAGATCGACCGCCTGATGCTGGCGATGCGCGAGGTCTCGGACAACATCGCCCACGATCTGCGCAGCCCGCTGACTCGCCTCAAGTCGAGGTTGGAAGTGACCTTGTTGACCGCCAGGACCGCCGAGCAGCACCGCCAGGCGATCGAGCAGACGATGCAGGAGACCGACAACATCCTGCGTACCTTCAATGCGCTGCTGTCGATCGCGCAGGCCGAGGGTGGGGCCGCGCGCGGCGACATGGAGGCGGTCGACATGGTGACCTTGTGCGCCGACGTCGCCGAGCTCTACGAGCCGCTCGCCGAAGCCAAGCAGCTTGCGCTGACGACGGCGCTCGCCGGCAGCGCGCCGATCAAGGGCAATCGCCATCTCTTGTTCCAAGCGATCGCCAACCTGATCGACAACGCCATCAAGTACAGCGCGCCCGGCGGCTCGGTCAGCCTGGCGGTGACGACGGCCGGCGACGCCGTCGAGGTCGTGGTCGCCGACCGCGGTCCCGGCATCCCGGAAGCCGACCGCGAGCGCGTGCTGCACCGCTTCGTGCGCCTCGAGCAGAGCCGCACGACACCCGGCAACGGCTTAGGCCTCAGCCTGGTCACCGCGGTCATGACGTTGCACAACGGCAGCCTGGTGCTCGGCGACAACGCGCCCGGGCTGACCGCGACCCT
>JACQAI010000090.1 GCA_016195115.1 Pseudomonadota bacterium | reverse complement strand
CGCGCGCCAGGAGATCGCCGACTGATATCGTCGGCTCAGCCGCGCGCGAGGAACGCCTTGGCTTGCTGCAGCTCCGGGCGCGTGCCGTCGGCGCGCGCGCTCAGCTCGACCAGCCGCGCGTAGTACTGCTTGGCCTTGGCGCGATCGCCCACCTGCTCGGCGGCGCGTGCCGCGCCGTAGAGGCCGCGGAACCGGTTGGGCTCGACCTTCTGTGACGCCTCGAATGCGGCCAGCGCGTCGGCGGCGCGGCCGGCCTCGAGCAGCATCTCGCCGAGCATCTCGCGTGCCGGCGCCAGCGGTCCGGGCGTGACCGGCGCCTTCTCGGTCTTGGCTTCGCGGTCGGCCGCGGCCCGCATCAAGTCGATTGCGTCGGGCTTCTGCTCGGCCCGCGCAATCCAGGCGGTGATGATATCGATCTGGATGCCGGTCTGCTCGGCCCAATACGCGTCCTTCGCCGCGGCCAGCTTCGCCTCGAGCGCCCGCAGCGTGTCGAGCTCGGTGCGCGCCGCCGCGACGTTGCCGCCGCGCGCGGCGCCGAGCGCGCGCGCGAAGTGCGTGATCGCTTCGACATTGGCCAGCTTGGTCGGCAGCAGCGCGAGTGCTGCGGCGTCGCTCCAGGCGCCGCGCTCGAGCGCCACGCGCGCCGGAATCGAGGCGGCCGCGAACTGGCCGCCGTAGCCGGCCGTGTCGGCCTTGGCCATCACCGCGGCGATGCCGCCCAGCACGTGGCGCGCGGCGCCGTCCTGCGCGGTCTGGAGATAGGCGTAGACCATGTAGTCGTAGGCGTGCATCTCGTCGCCGATCTCGCCGGCGGCGCGCGCGGCGTCGGCCGAGCGCCGGTTGGTCTCGATCGATTGCTGCCAATAGCCGACCCGCGTGAAGATGTGCGACGGCATGTGCAGCGCATGCGGCGCCGCCGGCGCGATGTCGGCATAGCGCAGCGCCGCCGGCAGGCCCTTCTCGGCGAGCGGCGGCGCGTCGTAGGTGTGGATGAGGTAGTGCGCGATGCCGGGATGCTGGGGTTGCTCGGCGAACGCCTTCTCGAGGATCGCCGCGGCCTTGAGCTGGTTGGCGTAGGTCTTGTCGGTCGGTGCCGCGGCGGTGTCGAGCGCCAGCGCGTGGAGGATCGCGGCCTCGCGATCGTCGGGAAAGCGCATCGCGACCTCGCCCATGGCGGTGGCGTAGGCGACGACGCGGCTGCGGTGATCGGCCTTGTCGTAGCCCTTGTAGTAGACTCCGAGCGCCGCGAGGTACGCCGCCTCGCGCGGGCTCTTGGCGCCGAGCTCGCCGGCCTTGGCAAGCGCGGCCGCGCCGGCGCTGAGGACGTCGGGCGGGCGCGGCGAGAACGGATTGCCGAGCTGGCTCATCGCCATGCCCCAATAGGCCATGACGCACTGCGGATCGGCCTGCAGCACGGCGGTGAAAGCCTGCTTCGCCGCCTGGTACCAGAACGAGTGCTGCAGCGCCATCGCGCGGTCGAACGCGGTCTGCGCCGCCGGCGTGCAGGTCACCGGAAAATGCACCTGGCCGAGCGCCTCGGGCGTGCCGTGGCCGTGGTCGTGCTTGTCGTCGGCGTGCGCCGGGCCGGCGAGCACCAGCGCCAAGGCCGCGCACAGGGCTGCGCCACAGCGGGATGCCGACCGGCCAATTGGACGCGCGATGCGCATGGCACACTCCCCAGACAGATCGTCGCTGATTGTCGGCCGACGCGGCGCGCGATCCAATTGGATTATTTTCTGGGGCGCTCGGCCCGGTGGGACCCCGGCCGCCGAGCGGCTTGGAGCGTTATGCGAGCGAGGCGCCGGCGACATGTGCCTTGCTTTTGCCGGATTGCCCTAGCATTACCGAAGCGGACGTCCGGAGGAGCCAAGGGGTGCGCGCAGCAATGCGGCGGGGCGGCATGGCAGGGATCATCGCGCTTTGTGTCGTCGTCGGCGTGCCGGCGGCGGCGCAGGACAGCGATGCGCGCGCCCTGCAGGACCGGCTGCAGCGTCTCGACCGCGAGCTCAGCGGGCTGCAGCAGCAGGTCTATCGCGGCCGGTCGACCACCCCGAGCGCCCCGCCCGCCCCGGCTCCCGCGGCCCCTGCCACATTGGCCGCAGCGGCGACCTTGCAGACGCGCATCGCCCAGATCGAGGGCGAGCTGCGCTCGACCAACGGTCAGCTCGAGGAGATCAATTTCGCGGTTGGCGATCTCCGCCAGCGCCTCGACCGGCTGGTCACCGATCTCGACTTCCGGCTGAGCGCGCTCGAGAAGACGTTCGCGCAGCGGCCGCCGCCAGCCGCGGCGGCGACCCCTGCCGCGGCCGCCGGCGCGGCCAAGCCGGGAGCGGCGGCCCAGCCGCCCGCCAAGCCGGCCGCCGTGCCGGCCGTCAAGCTGCCCAAGGGCACGACCCGAGAGCAGTACGACTTCGCCTTCGATCTCCTGAAGCGCACCGAGTACGTCCAGGCCGAGCAGGCGCTGAAGCAGTTCGTCGCGGCCCACCCGAAAGATCCGCTGGCGAGCAATGCGCAATACTGGCTCGGCGAGACATTCTTCGCGCGCAACAACTTTGGCGACGCCGCGGCCCAATATCTGATCGGTTACCAGAAATATCCGCAGAGCCCGCGCGCGCCGGAATATCTCTATAAGCTCGGCCTGTCGCTCGCGAAATTGGGCAAGACCCCGGAAGCCTGCGCGGCGTTCGCGCGCTTCCAGAAAGAATATCCGAACGCTGCCGGCGCGTTTCGCGGCCGCGTCGCTGACGAACGCCAGAAACTGAAGTGCTCGTGACGGCGTTGGGCGCGGCAGCCGAAGGCGCGCGCGCCAAGATTCAGTGCAGCAGCGCGCTCTCGATGGTCTCGAGCAGGTAGTCGAGCCGGAACGGCTTGCGCACCAGGCGCGGTGCCTCGTCGCGCGCGGCACGCACCGTCTCGGCGACCGAGTAGGCACTCATGTAGAGCAGCTTCATGCCGGGGCGGATCTGCTCGGCGCGGCGCGCCAGATCGAAGCCGTTGAGGTCGCCGGGCATGACGATGTCGGTGCACAGCAGCTCGATGGTGTCGTCGTTCTCGAGCAGGCGCAACGCGTCGGCGGCGCAGGCGGCGACGCGCACGCGGTAGCCGTGGCCGCCGAGCCAGTCGGCGATCAGTTCGCGGATGTCCTGTTCGTCATCGACCACCAGGATCGTGCCGGCCGGCGCGCGGAGCGCGGGCCGCGGGGGGGCGTCGCCCGCCATGGCCATGACCATGACCGGCGCCGCCACCGGCACGGTCTCGGCGGCCAGTGCGACCGCCACGGGCTCGAGCTCGGCGGTGCTCGACATCGGCACGGGTTCCGCCTCGACGCGATTGCGGCCGTGGCGCTTGGCAACGTAGAGCGCCTCGTCGGCGCGGCGCATCGCCTCGGCCAGGGAATTCGCGCGCGTGCATAGCGCGACACCGATGCTGACCGTGAACCTGACCACGCCGGTCTCGGTGTGCACCGGCGCGTTCGCCACCGCGGTGCGCAGGCGCTCGGCGACCAGCATTGCGGCATCGAGGCCGGTCTCGGGCAGGCTGATGACGAACTCCTCGCCGCCGTAGCGCGCAACCATGTCGCTTGGACGCAAGGTGTGCGCGCATAGATCGGCCAACCCGCGGATCACCGCGTCGCCCGACGGATGCCCATAGGTGTCGTTGATCTGCTTGAAGTGGTCGATGTCGACCATCAGCACGCCGAGCTCGTAGTTGCGCCGGCGGCTACGCGATTCCTCCTTGCCCGACAGCTCGAGAAAGGAGCGACGGTTGAGCACGCCGCTCAGTGGGTCGATGTAGGCCTGCAAGAGCAATTGGTGCTCGCGCTTGGATAGCAGCTTGAGACCGATCGCCGTGATCGAGACGACGGCGACCGCGGCGGCGGCGGGCGCGAGGCTGAGCCAGTCGTCACCCGGCCACGACAACCATGTCGCCGCGCCGATCAGCACGAGCGTAAGCGCACAACTGGCCTCGAGCACGCCGCGCGTGCGCGCGCGATAGAGCGGCAGCAAGGTCAACGGCCAGAGCTGCAAGCCGATGGCATCGATCGGAGTCAGGCGATAGGCCGCGAACAGCGCGAGCGACAATGCGGCGGCGATCGATGCGCGCGCGACGTCCCGCGATTTCGTCTCCCCCGCAACCATCGTGGGTGCCCCTCGCCCCAGAGCGCGCCGACACTTATACACCCGAACGCTTAAGCCGCACGCGCGCTGTGGGCTGTGACGCCTATCACAGAGTGGCGGAGATGCGTAGTCGGCGGCGATTCAAGAATTAAACCCTGCCGGCGCGCGGGTTAAATCTTGTCCACCTCGTCATGGTTCGGCGCCGTCGCCCGTATTCCTGAGTTGAGGGCGTCGTGAGAGCGCGCGGCCGCGCCGGTGGCGCGGCGGGGCATCTCAGGCGTTGATCACGGGGGGCGTGGTGCCGTCGTGGGACGGCGCGCCGCCGTGGCGAACGGAGACGACGATGATCCGACGCAGCGTTCGTGTCTTGGCTGTGACGTTGCTGTGCGCCCAGTTGGCGACCGGCGGCGCGATCGCCCAGCCCTATGACCCGACCGACCCGGCGGCCGACCCGCCGGCGCGCGTCGGTCGCCTGAGCGAGGTCCAGGGCGTGGTGTCGTTCCACGCCGCCGACCAGGACCAGTGGTCACCCGCGGTGCCGAACTATCCGGTCACCGCCGGGAACTCGTTCTGGACCGAGCCCGCCGCGCGCGCCGCGCTGCAGCTCGGCCCGGCTACCATCCGCATGGGCAGCCAGACCGAGTTCGACGTGGTCGCGCTCGACGAGCACAATTTCCAGGGCCAGATCGGCCAAGGCTCGATCAACCTCAGGCTCCACGTGCTGGCGCCCGGCGACAACTACCAAATCGTCACGGCGCGCGGCACGGTGCAGATCACCGCGCCCGGGCGCTACCACATCGACGGCGGCACCGATGCGACGCCGACCCGGGTCGCGGTGTTCGACGGCGCTGCGCAGTTCGTCGGCAACAATGCCGACCTAGTCGTGCGCCCCGGCGAGACTGCGCAGATCTCGGGTCAAGACCCGCTGACCTACGACGTCGCGGTGGCGCGCCCCGACGAGCTTGATCGCTGGGCCTCCGCGCGCGACGAACGCCAGCGCATCGTCGCGGCGCCGCGCTACGTGTCGCCGGCGATGACCGGCTATCAGGATCTCGACGGCTACGGCAGCTGGGCGCAGACGCCGGACGCCGGCCCGGCGTGGATCCCGAGCGCGGTGGCGCCCGACTGGGCGCCCTATCGGTATGGCCATTGGGCCTACGTCGCGCCGTGGGGCTGGACCTGGATCGATGACGCGCCGTGGGGCTTCGCGCCGTTCCACTACGGCCGCTGGGCGCGCTGGCACGATCGCTGGGCGTGGTACCCAGGCGCGGTGATCGAACGCCCGGTTTATGCGCCGGCGCTGGTCGCCTTCGTTGGCGGGCCGCCCGCAGCGCCCGGCTTCGGCATCGGGATCGGCGTCGGTATCGGCATCGGCGCGATCGCGGCCGCGGCGTGGATCCCGCTCGGGCCGCACGAGGTCTACGTGCCGCCGTACCGCCACAGCCCGGCTTACGTGCAGAACGTCAACATCAGCCACGTGACCAACGTCACGACGATCACGAACAACCTCACGGTCAATCGCACGGTCAACAATTTCGCCAACGCGAGCGCCGTCACGGTCGTGCCGGCCAGCGCGATGGCGAGCTCGCAGCCGGTGGCCCGCGCTGCGGTCGCGGTGCCGCCGGCCCAGCTCGCGG
>JACQAI010000089.1 GCA_016195115.1 Pseudomonadota bacterium | reverse complement strand
GCGATCGACGATCTTGGTCGTCGAGCTGATGAACACGCCCATCGCCAAGACCGCGCCGGTCTCGACGATCACGCCCTCGACGACCTCGGAGCGCGCACCGACGAACACGTCGTCCTCGATGATCACCGGGTTGGCCTGCACCGGCTCGAGCACGCCGCCGATGCCGACGCCGCCCGACAGATGACAATTCTTGCCGATCTGCGCGCACGAGCCGACGGTCGCCCAGGTGTCGACCATGGTGCCCTTGTCGACATAGGCGCCGAGGTTGACGAAGCTCGGCATCAAGACGACGCCGGGCGCAATGTAGGCGCCGCGCCGCACCGCCGCCGGCGGCACGACCCGGAAACCCGCCTGCTTGAAGCGGTTGTCGCCCCAGCCCTCGAATTTCGACGGCACCTTGTCGTACCAGCTGCCGCCGTCCGGGCCGCCCGGCATCGGCGCCATGTCGGTCAGGCGGAACGACATCAGCACGGCCTTCTTCAGCCACTGGTTGACCTGCCAGCCCGCCGCGGTCTTCTCGGCGACGCGCATGGAGCCGTCGTCGAGCCCGGCCAATGCGGCCTCGACCGCGTCGCGCACGGCACCCTTGGTCGCGGACGTCAGCTGGTCGCGCGTCTCCCAGGCGGTGTCGATCGTCTTCTCGAGATCTCGTTGGGTCATGGCGTCGTGACCGTCGCTAGGAATTGAGCGGCGCCCACCATGGGAACGCCGCACGCGCTTGTCAATCTTGCGGCCCGGCCTGCGCCCGGCACCAGGTTGCGCGGCAGGTCCTCGATCATGCAGGCGAGCGCGGGCGCGAAGCCGTATTGGCGCACCACCTCATGGTAGGGCGCCGGATCGGGCTTGGGCACGTAGTTCGCCGCGACGATGTCGAAGATGGCGTCGAAGCGATGGGCGACGCCGAGCCGGTCGAGCACGTTCTCGGCATGCCGGATCGAGCCGTTGGTGAAGATCAGCTTGCGGCCGTGCAGGGCGCCGAGCGCCGCGTCGAGCGCCGGGCTAGGCGGCACCGGCGTGACGTCGATGGCATGGACAAACTCGAGGAAGCGGTCGGCCGGCAGGTTATGCTCGACCATCAGGCCGCGCAGAGTGGTGCCGTAGGTGCGATAGAAATGCTTCTGCAGCAGCCGCGCCTCGTCCTCGGTGATCGTGAGCTCGCCGGCGATGAACGCCGCCATGCGGGCGTCGACCTGATGGAACAGGTTGCACGACGCCGGATAGAGGGTGTTGTCGAGATCGAACAGCCACACGGTCTCGGCGGGATGGTCGACCTGGGGCAGCCGGAGGGTGGTGGCGACGTGTGTCATGGGAAGACGTCAACGCGCGATGGCGCTATTTGGCTCCTGGTCCCTGGCGGTGGACAAGCGTGCCGGCACCGCCGGCGGTGAAGATCTCGAGCAAGAGCGCGTGCGGCACCCTGCCGTCGAGGATGACGGCGGCCTCGACGCCCTGGACGACCGCGCTCAGGCAGGTTTCGATCTTGGGGATCATGCCGCCGCTGATCGTGCCGTCGCGGATCAGGCGCTGCGCGTCGTCGACCGACAGCTGCGCGATCAGCTTCTTACTCTTGTCGAGCACGCCGACGACGTCGGTCATCATCAGCAGCCGGGTGGCGCCGAGCGCCGCGGCGATCGCGCCGGCGACCGTGTCGGCATTGATGTTGTAGGTCTCGCCGTTGGGGCCCATGCCGGTCGGCGCGATCACGGGGATGATGTCGGAGCGCGCGAATACCGACAGGACGTGCGGGTTGACCGTCTCGGGCTCGCCGACGAAGCCGAGATCGAGCACGCGCTCGATGTGCGAGTCGGGATCGACCTGGGTGCGCGTCAGCTTGCGGGCCTGCACCAGCTTGCCGTCCTTGCCGGACAGCCCGACCGCGGTGCCGCCGGCGGCGTTGATCGCGGCGACGATCGCCTTGTTGATGCTGCCGGCGAGCACCATCTCGACGATCTCGACCGTTGTGGCATCGGTCACGCGCAAACCGTCGACGAACGAGCTCTTGATCTTGAGGCGCTCGAGCATCTTGCCGATCTGCGGCCCGCCGCCGTGGACCACCACCGGGTTGATGCCGACCTGCTTGAGCAGCACGACGTCGCGCGCAAACACGTTGCCGAGCGCGTCGTCGCCCATGGCGTGGCCGCCGTACTTGATCACGAAGGTCTTGCCGGCGAACCGCCGCATATAGGGCAGCGCCTCGGACAGGACGTTGGCCTTGGCGAGCCATTCCGCGCTGGCGGCGGCGGGAGCGGAGTCGGACATCGGTGCTCGGGTTCCTGGTTGGGGATGAAGTTTAAGCCGGGGCAGCCAACGCCGCTAGCGCGGCGCGTAGCGCCGGGATGCCGGCGCCGCTGACCGCCGAGGTGGCGATCAGCTCGGGATGCGCGGCCGGGTGGCGGCGCAACGCCTGGTCGACCGCGTCGTGGCGCGCCGCCAGGGCGTCGGCGGTGAGCTTGTCGGCCTTGGTCAGCACCGCCTGGTAGGTCACCGCGGCCTTGTCGAGGCGCTTCATCAGCGCCTCGTCGCTATCCTTGAGGCCGTGCCGCGCGTCGACCAGCAGGCAGACCCTGGTGAGCGTGGCGCGGCCCTTGAGATAGGCGTCGATCAGCGCCGCCCACGCCGCGATCTCATGCTTGGCCGCCGCGGCGTAGCCGTGGCCCGGCATGTCGACCAGCATCAGGCGGTCGGCGAGCACGAAGAAGTTGAGCTGCTGCGTGCGCCCCGGCGTGATCGAGACGCGCGCCAGCGCGTTGCGGCCGGTCAGCGCATTGATCAGGCTCGACTTGCCGACATTGGAGCGGCCGGCGAACGCGACCTCGGGCAGTCCCATGGGCGGCAACCCGTCGATCGCGGCGACCCCCATGATGAACTGGCACTCGCCGGCGAACAGCAGCCGCCCCGCTTCGAGCGCCGCGCTGTGATCCGGGTCGGCCATCGGATGCGGCGCGATTGCCGTCATGTCACCCGCCCCGGGCCTTACTTGACCTTGGCGGTGGCGGTGGCACGGGCGGTGCGCTTCATGATCACCCACTGCTGGGCCATCGACAGCAGGTTGTTCCACGACCAGTAGATCACCAGCCCGACCGCGAACTGCCCGAGCATGAAGGTGAAGATGATCGGCATGAACATGAACACCTTGGCCTGCACCGGATCGGCGGGCTGCGGGTTCAGCTTCTGCTGCAGGAACATCGTGATGCCCATGATGATCGGCCACGCGCCGATCGAGATCGGATCGAGGATGTGGGGCGCCGTGAACGGGATCAGGCCGAACAAATTGAGGACGGTCGTCGGGTCGTGCGCCGACAGATCGTGGATCCAGCCGTAGAACGGCGCGTGACGCATCTCGATGGTGACGAACAAGACCTTGTAGAGCGAGAAGAACACCGGGATCTGCAGCACCACCGGGAAGCAGCCCGACACCGGGTTGACCTGGTGCTTCTTGTAGAGCGCCATCATTTCCTGGTTGAGCCGCTGGCGGTCATCGCCGAAGCGCTCGCGCATCGCGGTCATCTCCGGCGTCAGCGCCTTCATCCGGCTCATCATGACGTAAGAGCGGTTGGCCAGCGGGAAGAACAGCGCCTTGACGACCACGGTCAGGATCAGGATCGCGATGCCGAAATTGCCGACCCGGCCGTAGATCCAGTCGAGCGCCTGGAAGATCGGCTTGGTCAGGAAATGGAACCAACCCCAGTCGACGGCGTCGTCAAACTTGGCGATGCCAAGCTCGTCGCGATAGCGCCCCAGCAGCTGGACCTCCTTGGCGCCGGCAAACACACGATGCGTCGTCGTGGTCGTGCCGCCAGCGGCGACCTGCCGCGCCGCGCCGAGATAGTCGGCCTGGTAGCGATCGTGGTTCTCGGGCTTGGTGTGCACGAAGCGCGTCTTGATCTCCTCCTTGGAATCGGGGATCAGGCTGACGAGCCAATATTTGTCCGTGATGCCGATCCAGCCGCCGGTCGAGCTCTCCGCGATCGTGCCGTCCTTGGCCTTCTCGACCTTGCTGTAGTCGACCTCGCGCAGCACGTCGTTGAGCACGGCGATCGGGCCTTCGTGCAGGATGTAGAAGCCCTCGGTCACCGGCGTGCCGTTGCGCGCGATCAGGGCGAAGGGCAGCAAGGTCACCGGCCGGCCGGTCGCGTTGTCGACCCGGCTCGTCACGGTGAACATGAAGTCGCGATCGAGCGCGTATTGGCGCGTGAAGCGCAGGCCCTGGCCGTTGTCCCAGGTCAATGTCACCGGTTGCTCGGGAGTCAACGTCGTCCGATCGGCGGTCCAGCGCGTCTTGTCGTCGGGCACCGCGGTCTCGCGGTCCTCGGGCACCCAGCCGGACTCGACGTAGTATCCCTCGGGTGTCCCCGCGGCATTGAACGTCCCGGCCGGATTGAGCAGCGTGATCGGCGGGCTCTGCGGATCGGTGGTCCGACGGTAGGTCGCCAAGGTGACGTCGTCGATGCGGCCGCCCTCGAGCGCGATCGAGCCGGTGACGCGCGCCGACTGGATGCGCACGCGCGGCGACTGGGCGACGATTGCGGCGCGATCCGCCTTGGCCGGCGCCGCCGGCTCGACGGCGGCGCCCGGGATGGTCGGCACGCCGGCGCCGGTCGCTCCCGGACGCGGCGCCTGCAGGGCTTGCTGGGCCTGTTGGGCCGCCTGCTGCACCTGCTGGGCATCCTGCTGCGCGCGCATGCGCGGCAGCTCGTAGAAATATTGAAAGCCGAGCAGGATCACCAACGACAGGACGATCGCGACGACGAGATTTTTTTGATCCGGCATGGGTATCGTCCTGGCCTTTCCGCCTGGCGGCCGATTAGAACCTGAGAACCGTCGACGAGCGGCCGTCGGCGCGGCTGCTATCGGGGCGACGCAGCGCGGGCACCGGGTCGTAGCCCATGCCGCCCCACGGATTGCAGCGCAGCACGCGGCGCACGGTCAGCACCGTGCCGGCGAGCGCGCCGTGCTGGCGCAGCGCTTCCATCGCGTAGTGCGAGCAGCTCGGCTCGAACCGGCAGCTGCTGGGCCACAGCGCCGCCAGGGACAGCTGATAGAGGCGCACCAGCGCGCGCAGGACGTGGGCGGCGGGGCTCACGCCGAGGCGCTCACGCGCCACGCGCCGAGCCGGCGCATCGCGGTCTCGAGATCGCCGAGCAGCGCCGGCCACGGCCGCGCCGCGGTCGCCTCGCGGGCGATCAGGACGTAGTCGAGCGCCGCGTCGGCATGGCCGGGCAGCAAGGTCGCGACCGCGGCGCGCAGGCGTCGCCGGCTGCGGTTGCGCACGACCGCGTTGCCGACCTTGCGGCTGGCCGTGTAGCCGACCCGCGCGGTGCCGCCGGTGCGCGGCGCCACCTGGAGCACGACGCCGGGCATCGCCCAGCGCCGCCGGCTCGCGGCGACGCGCAGGAAGTCTGCACGTATCTTCAGGTGGGGGAGCGCTGCCCGCATGTCACTCAAGGGTCTCGCCCGGTTTAGATGGGAACAGCGACCGGCCCGCCAAGCCCTGGGTCGGCCCGCGGGCCCGCGTCGATCGCCGCCGATACGCTTGGAAAGTCTGGGCGCCGGAGCCGCCGTGGTCAGGCGGAGAGCCGCTTGCGGCCCTTCGCGCGACGCGAGCTGATGACGTTGCGCCCGCCGACGGTCGCCATCCGCGCGCGGAAGCCGTGGCGCCGCTTGCGGACGAGCTTGCTCGGCTGGTAGGTGCGTTTCACGGGACGTCTCCGATCAAAAGCGGCCCTCCCTATAGTGGCAAGCGCCAGGCGAGTCAACTCGCCCCGGCACCGCCGGGGTGACGAATTGCCCCGCAAAATCGCGGGCTTGCACCCGCTGGAAGGGTTCCGGGATAGTGTCCGCGCAGAGCCGTCAGGATGCACGCCGTGGCCCCGTTCCAGCCCTCGACCTGCCCATGACCGCGCGGCCGGCATGACCGCCGCGCCCGACCCCGGCACGGCGCCCCGACGGTCGCTCCCGCGGCGGCTCGCGCCGCTCGCCGGGCTGGCCTTGATTCTGCTTCTGTTCTTCACGCTCCGGCTCGACCGCTATGTCAGCTTCGGCGTGCTGCGCGACAATCGCGCGGCGGTCACCGGCTTCGTCGGCGCGCACGCCATCCTGGCGCCGCTGCTGTTCATCGGGCTCTACATCGTCACGATCGCGGCGTCGCTGCCGATCGGCGCGATCCTGTCGGTCTCCGGCGGCTTCCTGTTCGGCACCGTCCCCGGCACGCTCTACGTGCTGATCGGCGCGACCTCGGGCGCCACCGCGCTCTTCCTCGCCGCCCAGACGGCGATCGGCGACAGCCTCAAGCGACGCATGGGGCCGGCCGGCGAGCGGCTGGCGCGCGATCTCGAAGGCAACGCGTTCAGCTATCTGCTGGTGCTGCGCCTGGTGCCGCTGTTTCCGTTCGTCCTGGTGAACCTGGTGCCGGCGCTGGTCGGCATCAAACTGCGCGCCTACGTCGCGGCAACCTTCCTCGGCATCATCCCGGCGAGCTTCGTCTATGTCAGCATCGGCAGCGGCCTGGGCGCGCTGCTCGAGCGCGGCGAGACCCCGGACCTGTCGACGATCTTCTCGCGCGACGTGCTGGTGCCGCTGCTCGGGCTGGCCGTCTTGGCGCTGATCCCGGTGGTCTACCGCCGCTTCAAGGCCAAGCAGCCGGCATGACGGTGCTGACGCCCGACATCTGCGTCGTCGGCGGCGGCTCGGGCGGCCTGTCGGTGGCGGCCGGCGCAGCCCAGCTCGGCGCCGAGACCGTGCTGATCGAGCGCGCCAAGATGGGCGGCGATTGCCTCAACTACGGCTGCGTGCCGTCGAAGGCGCTGCTCGCCGCCGCCAAGGCGGTGCGCCACGTCCACGAGGCGGCGCGCTTCGGCGTCGCGGCGGGGCCGGTGCGCATCGACGCCGCCGCGGTGCATCGCCACGTCCACGACGTCATCGCCGGTATCGCGCCGACCGACTCGGTCGAGCGCTTCGAAGGGCTCGGCGTGCGCGTGATCCAGGACCACGCAAGGTTCCTCAACGACCGCGACATTCGGGCCGGCGACCTGACGATCCGGGCGCGTCGGGTCGTGCTGGCGACCGGCTCGCATGCCGCGGCGCCGCCGATCCCGGGGC
>JACQAI010000088.1 GCA_016195115.1 Pseudomonadota bacterium | reverse complement strand
CAGCACCAGCGGGTCGCCGCCGGTCAGGATGACCTCCCAGATCTCGTCGTGCATCCGGATGTAGTCGAGCGCGCGCGCGAGCGCGGCGGCGTCGAGCCCCGGCCGGTCGGGCCCGACCATCTCGCGGCGAAAGCAGAACCGGCAGTAGACCGGGCACAGCGGGGTGAGCTTGAGCAGCGCGCGGTCGGGATAGCGGTGCACGACGCCGTCGACCGGGCTGTGGGCGGCATCGCCGATCGGATCGGCGCGCTCGTCGGCGGTCTGCTCGAGCTCGGCGCCGGCGGGCACGAATTGACGCGCGATCGGATCCTCGGGGTCGCTCGGATCGATCAGTCCGAGCAGGTCGGGCGTCACCGCGACGGCGAAGCGCGCCGCCACCGCATCGATCTCGGCAATGCGGTCGGGCGCGACCACGCCGGCCGCGGCGAGATCCAGCGCCGTGCGCGCGGTCTTGGCAGTCCTGATCGTCATGGCACACATCCTCGGGGGTCGGCTACGCGCATCTCGCGCCGGCGGATCAAATCCAACGCTTGCGCCGCCTGTACGACTTCAGGTTCTTGAACGAGCGGCGCTCGCCGCTGCCGCCCAGATAGAACTCCTTGACGTCCTCGTTGTTCGCGAGCTCGGCGGCGGTGCCGTCGAGCACGACCTTGCCGTTCTCCATGACGTAGCCGTAGGACGCGACCTGCAGCGCCATGCGCGCGTTCTGCTCGACCAGCAGGATGGTGATGCCGAGCTCGCGGTTGAGCTGCTGGATGATGGCGAAGACCTCCTTGACGAGCAGCGGCGACAGCCCCATCGACGGCTCATCCATCAGGATCAGCTTGGGCTGGGCCATCAGGGCGCGGCCGATCGCCAGCATCTGCTGCTCGCCGCCCGACAGGTAGCCGGCCAGGCCGGTGCGCTCCTTGAGCCGTGGGAAAAAGTGGAACACCCGGTCGATGTCGGCGCCGACCGCGCGGTCGCGCCGGGTGAACGCGCCCAGCCGCAGGTTCTCGATCACCGTCATGTCGGCGACGATGCGGCGGCCCTCCATGACCTGGAAGACGCCCTTGCGCACGATGCGGCCGGCGTCGAGCGCCTGGATCGGCTCGCCCGCGAAGCGGACCTCGCCGCGCGTGATCGCGCCGTCCTCGGTGCGCAGCAGGCCGGAGATCGCCTTCAAGGTGGTCGACTTGCCGGCGCCGTTGGCGCCCAACAGCGCGACGATCTGTCCCGGCGGCACCGCCAGGCTGAGGCCGCGCAGCACCAGGATGACGTCGCTGTAGACGACCTCGATGTTGTTGACCGACAGCAGCGGCTGCCCTCTCCCCTCCGGGGAGAGGGTTGGGTGAGGGGGCGGTTCGGCGTGCGCCGACGTCGCAGTCATCGCTCCAATCGCCTCACAAGGGTCGAAGCCCCCCTCACCCCGACCCTCTCCCCGGAGGGGAGAGGGGGGCTACCAGCCGAGCCACTCGGGCTTGCGCGGCAGGTTGATGGTGGCCGACTTCGCGAACTTGATGACGCCCTTCTGCATCAGCTCGCCGACCGGCGGCTCGGTCGCGCCGGCGACCGCGACCTTGTAGACCTCGACCTGGGTGGTCGGCCGGTGATCGGTCGCGGTCCAGGTCGATGGCCGGCACACGCCGTCGAGCTTGGCGGGCACCCAGTCCTTCTTGCTCTGCAGCGCCTGCGCGATCGCCGGACCGGTAACCTTGCCCTTCTGTGCCGCGATGGCGATCGCCTCGCTCATGTAGAACGTCGCGCACACCCCGCGCAGATAGTGGATCGCGCGATAGTTGGCGCCGCTCGGATCGCTCTGCTTGGCGACCTCCTTGACCAGCGCCATGCCGGGCACGTTGTCGCCCCACAGCGCCCCGGTGCCGACCGGGAACGCAACCCCGTTGGCGGCCGCGCCGGCGGCCTTGGCGGCGTTCTCGTCCATGCCCCAGACGTTGGCCAGGAACTGGACCTCGACGCCGGCGGTCTGGCACGCCTTGAGCATCGAAACGTTCGAGCCCGAGGTGTTGCCCAGATAGGCGTAGTTGGCGCCCGACTGCTTGAGGGTCAGGCACTGCGCCGTGAAGTCGCCGGGCGCCAGCGGATATTGGATCGCCGGCAGCACCTCGAAGCCGAGCTCCGTGGCATAGCCCTCGCCCGCGGCTTTGGGTGCGTTCGGATACGGATGATTGGCGCCCATGTGGACGTACTTGGGCTTGGTGCTGCCGCCCTTCTTCTTCCAGTCGTCGGCCGCCCACTGGACCAGGCCACGATTGGCGTCGGAATAGGACGGACTGTAGAAGAAATTGAACGGCGCCGGTTTCTCGGTCTTCTCGGCGCGGCCGACCGGATCGGTCAGCGCGCCGGCGTACGACGCCGACATGTACGGCACCTGATCCTTGGTCACGAAGCTGATCAGCGCTTCGGTATCGGCGGTACCCCACCCGAAGATCGCGACGACGTTGTCGCGGCCGACCCATTTCTTGTAGGCGGCGATCGAGCGCGGCACCTGGTAGCCGTAATCGATCGCGTCGACGTTCATCTGCACCTTGCCGCCAGCGCCGCCGTGCTTGTTGATGTAGGAGAGCGCATCAGCGACCCCGTTGCCGTAGGGCACGCCGACGTCCGAGGTCGGGCCGCTGTAGTCGGCCAGATGCCCGACGTTGATCTTCTGCTGGGCGAGCGCCGGCGCCGCCAACAATGGCGCGGCGGCCAGGAACGCGACAACTCCAAGACGCATGACAAATCCCTCCCTCGAGTGCTGCCCCATTAGGGCATGTCAGTACGAAAATGGGTACAGTTTCCAGTAGGCCTTGATCTGCCGCCAACGGTGCGCGAGGCCGTCCGGCTCGAAGATCAGGAACAGGATGATGACCATCCCGATGGCCATCTCGCGCAGGTAGGAGATGTTGCCCTTGAGGTCGAGCGCCGCCTCCAGCGCGGTGCCCGACAGCAGGCGGGTGATCGCCTCCATGACCTCGGGCAACAGGGTCATGAACGCGGTGCCCATCAGGGTGCCCATGACCGAGCCGAGCCCGCCGATGATGATCATGGCGAGGAACTGGATCGAGAACAGGATCGTGAAGCCCTCGACCGAGACGAAGCCAAGATAGTGCGCGTAGAGCGCGCCGCCGATCCCGGCGAAGAACGACGAGATACCGAACGACAGGGTCCGGTACTTGGTCAGGTTGATGCCCATCATCTCGGCCGATAGATAGTGGTCCCGCACGGCGACCAGCGCGCGGCCGTCGCGCTTGCGCATCAGGTTGGCGGCCAGCAGATAGCTCGCGACGACATAGGCGAGCACGACGTAGAAATAGCTCTCGTCGCCGTCGAAGGCGAAACCCGCGATCGTGAACGGCTCGGCGGGAGTCCCCGCGACACCGCCGCTGAACCACTGCGCGCGCGCGAAGAAGTCCTGCAGAATGTACTGCGCCGCCAGGGTCGCGATCGCGAGATAGAGCCCCTTGAGCCGCGCCGCCGGCACGCCGAACAGCATGCCGACCGCGGTGGTCGCGACGCCGGCGAGCGGGATCGCGAAGAACACCGGAATCGGCGTGTTGTTCGAGATCCACGCCGAGGCGAACGCGCCGAAGCCGAAGAACGCCGCGTGGCCGATCGAGATCTGGCCCGTGAAGCCGACCAGGATGTTGAGCCCGAGTGCTGCGATGCCGAGGTAGCCGATCTGGATCAGCAGGCTCAGCAGGTATCTGTCGAGCACCAGCGGCGCCACGCAGAACAGCGCCACGGCAAGCACGCAGGCCCAGCGAGCGGCAGCGGTGTCGAAGATCGCGGTGTCGGCGCCGTAGCTGGTGCGGAAGTCGCCGCTCGGGCGCAGGCTCGCCATCTCAGACCCGCTCGATGTCGCGCGTGCCGAACAGGCCGTACGGCTTGATCATCAGGATGACGATCAGCACGTAGAACGGCGCGATCTCGATCATGTTGCCCCAGTGGAGGAACTGGCTGTCGAGATAGTGCGCCAGGTTCTCGAGCACGCCGATCACGATGCCGCCGACCACGCCGCCGACGATCGAATCGAGCCCGCCCAGGATGACCGCGGGAAACACCTTGATGCCGTAGAACGACAGCCCCGACGAGACGCCGCTGACGATGCCGATGACCACGCCGGCGACCGCCGACACCATCGCGGAGATCGCCCACGACAGCGCGAACACCTGGTGGATCGACACGCCCATCGACTGCGCGACCTGCTGGTCGAACGCGGTCGCGCGCATCGCCAGGCCGAGCCGCGTCGCTTTGAAGAAGTAGCCGAACCCAGCCATGATGATGACCGAGACGATCATGCTCATGACGTAGACCGTCTTGACCTCGAGCGCCCCGATCGTCACCGAGTCGCGCTCGAAGATCGGCGGGAACGGCTGCGCGAACACGCCGAACATCCACTTCATCAGCGCCTGGAACACGATCGACAGGCCGATCGTGACCATGATGACCGCGATGACCGGCTCGCCGATCAGCGGCCGCAGCACCACGATCTGCAGCAGCACGCCGAACACCAGCATGAAGACGAGCGTGATCAGGAAGCTCCAGACGAACGGGATCTGGTAGGTCGTCAGCATCGACCAGCAGACCCAGGCGCCGATCAGCAGGAACTCGCCCTGCGCGAAGTTCACGACCTGGCTCGCCTTATAGATCAGCACGAAGCACATCGCGACGACGCCGTAGAGCGTGCCGACAATGACGCCGTTGAGCAGCAATTGGCCGAGGAGGGTCAAATCCACGGCCGCCCTCACCCTTCCCGCGCTGCGCGCGGGCCCCTTCCCTCTCCCGCATTGCGGGAGAGGGTGGCGAGCCACCCGGCGAGCCGGGTGAGGGTTTCGATGCGGAAGAGGGTGGCAAGTGCGCGCCAGTGCACGAGCCGGGTGAGGGCCTCAGGCCGCATGCGCGCGCTCTGTCTTGCCGAGGTCGACGACGCGCAGGGTCGTGCGGATGCGCTGGGTGGTGCCGTCCTGGAAGGTGATCACGGTGTCGACCGGCACACTCGCGGCGTCGCCGTAGATCGCATCGATGATGTCGGCGTATTTCTGGTTGATGACGCCGCGGCGGACCTTGCGGGTGCGCGTCAGCTCGCCGTCGTCGGCGTCGAGCTCCTTGTAGAGCAGCAGGAATTTGCGGATGCGCTGGGCCTCGGGAAGCTTGGCGTTGATCGCGTCGACCTCACGGCGCACCAGCTCGTAGACCTCCGGCTTGGCCGCGAGATCGCTGTACGTCGTGAACGAGATGCGCCGCTTCTCGGCCCACTTCGACACCGTCGAGAAGCGCATGCAGATGATCGCCGCCAGGTAGTCGCGGGCGTCGCCGAGGACCACGACCTCGGCGACGTAGGTCGAGAACTTCAGCTTGTTCTCGAGGTATTGCGGCGAGAAGCGCTCATGGCGCGCCGTGGTCGCGATGTCCTTGATGCGGTCGATCACCACCAGGTGGCCCTTGGCGTTGAAATAGCCGGCGTCGCCGGTGTAGAGCCAGCCGTCACGCAGATCGGCGGATGTCGCCGCCTCGCCGCGGAAATAGCCGGCGAACATGTTGCGGTGGCGGGTGACGATCTCGCCGACGCCGTTGGCATCGGGCCGGTCGATGCGGATGTCGACGTCGTCGAACGCCACCCCGACGGAGTCGAGATCGACCTCCCTCGGCTTGTGCAACGT
>JACQAI010000713.1 GCA_016195115.1 Pseudomonadota bacterium | reverse complement strand
TGCAGCACGGCCGCTGCCGGATCCATGGCGAGCGGCGCGCGTGCCGTGACCTTGGCGTCGTGCCAGCCTTTGGCCTCCGAATATCGGATCGTGACCATGTGGTCGGTGAACGCCCGGCCGAACCCCGGATCGCGCAGGATCGCGGCCCGCCGGTCCGGCGGCGTCGGCGCCGGATGCGGGGCGCGGACGAAGGGGAGGGGTGACGTCTGCGGCATGAAACTCTCGTGCAAGGGGCGGGTGCGATACCGGTCGTCTTTCCTTAGACCCGCTTCTGCCGCTTGAAAAGTTGTATCGGTCGGGGGATGCTGCGCGTATCGGAAGCGTGAAACCGCCGAATCGCCGTCGTTACGGGAGAGGTCGCCATGCCGATGCCTAGCCGTGTCCAGTTTCCCGCGGAGATCGAACCTTTGGTGCAGTTCATCGAGGACACGCCGCCGGCGGAGATCCTCGACGGCGCCCTGGAAAAGCTGCGCGGCGGCTTGCCGATCCCGACCCTGCTGACGGCCTCGGCCCTGGCGGTGACCCGCTCGACCGAGATGCCGCCGGGTCATCACGGCGGTCCGCTGCACCCGCTGGCGGGGCTCTATGCCATATCCCACCTGGTCGGGCGCCTGGACGGCGAGCAGCGGTTCGTTCCGGTCCTGCAAAACGTCGCGCTGTCGAACAAGCACATCCACCACCCGGCGATGGGGCCGTACCAGCTGCTGGACTTCGAGCCGCTCGATGCCGGCGGGGTCGAGGCGACCAAGGCGGCGTTCCTGGCGGCGGTCGTGCGCGGCGAGTGCAACCGCGCCGACCATCTCTTCCAGTGGCTGTGGCAGCACGTGCCGGCGATCGAGGCCTTCGATCTGTTGATGAGCGTCGCGATCCCGAAGAATTTCCACGACGATCACTACTTCATCTTTCCCTCCTTCATGTGGCGCGCCTTCGAGACCGGCGTGCTCGACAAGGCGTATCTGCCGCTGCTGATGCGGCCGGTGGTGCGCTACGTCACTCGTCTGCCGGTCGCCCCGAACAATCCGATGCCGTCACCGCTGCCAGCGATCGACGCGCTGATCGAGGAACACGGGCTCATGACCCGCATCTATCGCCAACGCAGCGGCGACGACGAGACCGCGGCGGTCGGCCGGCTCGGCGAAGCCATCGGGCGGGTCGACGCCTACGCCGAGATTCCGGTCCTGATGGCCAAGGCGCTGGTCGACGGGCTGTCGTTGGACGGTGCCGGCGAGGCGCTGTCGATCGGCGCGGCCGGCCTGTTCCTGCGCTCGTTGACCGGCAATCCGATGGACGTCCACCTGCACACCAGCGCCAATCTGCGGCGCTATCTGCTGCGCCTGGACGGCTTGAGCCTGCGCAACAAGCTCTTGTTGCTGCTGACCTGGCACACCGGACCGGAGATCCGCTCGACCCAGACCCGCATGGAGCCGGCGCCGCAGCCCGATATGGCGGCGGTCGCGGCCTTGCCGCCGCGCTCGCAGGCCGACCTGCTCGACGCCATCCAGCAGAGCATCTACACCCAGCCGCCGACCGACTGGTCGAAGGTCACCAACCTCGGCATGATGCGCGCGGTGCCGGAGGTCAAGGGCACCGTCAACCTGGCGCAGCAATACGTGCAGTGCGGCTACGACGCGCAGGCGCTGCTCACCCGGCTCGCCGAGATCGTCTGCCACGACGATTTCACCGAGATGCACGCCTTCAAGCATCACCAGGCGATCGTCGAGGAGTTCCACGCCACGCGTGCGCCTTGGCGCTGGATGCACCTGGTGTGCGGCGCCCAGGCCTCGGCGATCTCGTTCGGCAAGAGCATGACGGTGTACGAGGAATACCTCGAGCTCCTGCACGCGGCGTAGCCGTCGCGTTTCTAGAGGCCGCTCCGGGCGCTGACGATCGCGCGGTCGTCCTCGGCGAGCGTGACGGCGATGGCGTCCGTCAGCTCGGATTGTCGATACGGCTTTTGCAGAATGCGGCCGTGGATCACGCCAAGATACTCGCTCACGCGATGCGGGAAGCCGGTCGCGTAGAGAATTCTTGCGGCGGGTCGCCTGAACTTGATCATGTCGGCGAGTTTGAACCCGTCGATGCCCGACATCACGATATCCGTGAAAATGACGTCGATCTCCGGATAGCGCTCGAAGATCACCATGGCAGCGCCGCCGGTCATGGCCTCCAGCACGTCATACCCGGCACCGCGCAACGTCCCGACGGCAAGTTCGCGCACCGCGGGCTCGTCCTCGACGACCAGAATGGTGTGCCGTCCCATGTGATGCCTCACACCATCAGGCGCCGTCGAGGCTGCTCGACCATGGGCTGAGCGGCACGCGCCGCGGACGGCCTACGCGACCTCAACCCCGGTCAGATCGCAGTCGCGCTTGACCTGCATCAGCACCGAGGCAAAGCGGCGCGCGCGGATCGCGAGGCGCTTCTGATCGGCGATGTAACGGACGACGATCATCTTGTCGGCGTGCAGCTTGTCGGCGCTGACGCCGATCTGGACGTCGATCGGCTGGCCGCATTTCCAGCCGCGGTCCTCGACTTGATCGAGCAGAGCGCCGCCGAGCGAC
>JACQAI010000712.1 GCA_016195115.1 Pseudomonadota bacterium | reverse complement strand
CTGCACGGCGGCACGGTGACGGTCGACAATCACCCCGACGGCGGCGCGGTGTTCCGCTTGAGCCTGTCGAACAGCCTGACGACCGGACCATCGCGGCCGGCCGACGCCGACGCGGCGCTGGCGGAGACCGACTGAGCCTCGTCGGGCGCGCGTTTGCGGCCGAGTCAATTCAATGGATCGTATAGCCGCCGTCGACGATGAGGTCGTGGCCGGTGAGGAACGATGCCTCGGTGGTCAGCAGCCAATGCACGACCTCGGCGACTTCCTCGGGTTTGCCGAAGCGCGCGGCCGGGATGTAGCGCAGCCGTGCCGCTGCCTCCTCGGGATCGTTCTTGTGACGATCGAGGATCAGCCGGGTCGCGATCGGGCCCGGCGACACCGTGTTGACCTGAATGTTGTCGGGCGCGAGCTCGAGCGCCATCGACTTGCCGAGGTGGATCAGCGCCGCCTTGGTCATGCCGTAGATCGTGCGCGTCTGGTAGGCGACCGAGCCGAGCTGGCTGGCGATGTGGACGATGCGGCCGCCGCCCTGGCGGCGCATCGCCGGCAGCACCGCCTGGCTGGCGAGGAACGGCGCGCGCAGGTTCACGGCGACCGTCCGGTCGAACTCCGCGATCGTGAACTCGCCGAACTTCCGATTCATCCGGATGCCGGCGTTGTTGATCAGCAGGTCGATGCGGCCGAAGCGCGTCTCGGCCTCGGCCACCATGGCGCCGACCGCGGCCGGATCGGCGAGGTCGGCGATCAGCGGGATCGCGGCGCCGGCGTCGCCGTGGATTTTTGCGCACTCGCGGGCGACATTCTCCAGCGTGTCGCGCGGCCCGTCGGCGCTCAGCAGCAGGCGCGCGCCCGACGCCGCCAGGCGTCGCGCGATCGCGGCGCCGATGCCTTCGGGCGACGACGCGCCGGTGACGATGGCGGCCTTGCCGTCGAGCAGTCTCATTTTTCAGCCGCGCTCGCAGCCGCCACGCCAACCCTGCTCGCGCGGCTGGCTTGGCGGGCGGCAGACGCGCGAGCGAACATGACCGGTCATGCGGCAGCGCGTGAGTGCCGCGCGATCTGCTCGTCGTACAAGGTGCGGTAGAGCCCATAGGCGCGTCCGTGCGCCGCGACGCGCTCCGCCTCGGTCAGCGTGCGGGGATCGGGCTCGAGAACGAAATTGCCGTGGTCGCGACCGCGCACCAGGGTCACGGACGCGGGCTGGCTGCCGTCGTGATGCAAGCGCGCCGGAATGTAGCTGATGCCGTAGCCGATGCGCCGATCCGCGCTGCGGTTGGGTGGCGAGTTGTGCAGCGCCAGGGTGTGGTGCAGCGAGACCTCGCCGGTGCGCAGCGGCGCGTACGCGGCGCCGGTGGTGTCGATCGCGTCGCGGATGGTCTGGCCGCCGGCGTTGACGCTGCCCGGAACCGCGTCCGCGCCGTGCTGCAACTGACCCCGGCGATGGCTGCCCGGGATGAACTCCATGCACCCGGCCTCGACCGAGGCTTCCGAGAACGCCACCCACGCGGTGACGTGCTCGTAGGGCTGCAGGCCGAAATAGGTGGCGTCCTGGTGCCACGCTGCGATCGCGTCGGTGCCGGGCTCCTTGATGAAGAACGTGCTGGTGAACACCAGGATGTCGGGTCCGAGCAGGGTTTCCATGACGTCAAGGAGCCGCGGATCCTCGACCAGCGTGCGGGCCCAGGGCAGGCGCACGTGGAGCTTGCGCCGATCGCCCGCCGCGACCGGGCCCGGCGGCAAGGTCCGCTCGAACGCTTCGAGGTCGGCGCGCCAGCGGCGCGCCTCGGCGGCGTTGAAGAGCTCGACCGGCGCCAGAAAGCCGTCGCGCCGAAACGTCTCGATCTGGGCTTGGCTCAAGGTGGTCACGGACAATCCTCGCAAGGGTCGCCCCGAGTTTAGTACGGCGCGTTTTTGCAGAAAACCCGGGGATGCGGTCGCGCCGCCCGGCCGTAGAACCGGCATGGCCCCCGCCGGCCCCCTCGAGATCGCTGCCGCGGCAAGCGACCACCCGGCCCAGCTGCGCGAGCGCGCCCGCCGGGCGCGCGCCCTGGCGACGCGCTACCGCGGCGAGGCGGCCAATGTCTTGACCGAGATCGCCGACGATTTCGACGCCCGCGCCGCCCACCTCGAAGCCGGGCCCAGCTGACGCTCAAAACCCTCCGAAAACGGTAAGCTGTCGCCGTAATTCCCCGTGTTGTGTTGGGGGGATCGCGTAGAACGGAGGTGTGCCGATGAAGACGTTCGCATCCAGGTTCTTGGGCATCTGTCTGGCCGCCGCCGCTGTGGTGTCGGCTCCGGCGCTCGCGCAGCAGCGGCCTGCATCTGCCGGACCGGCGGATCCGCGGCTCCTCGAAGACCTGATCGCCGCGAACCGCATCCTCGCCATGCACGGCGTGGTCGACGCCATGGGCCACGTCAGCGTGCGCCACAACCGCGACCCGAACCGCTACCTCCTGTCGCTGGCGCGCGCGCCGCAGCTGGTGACCGAGGCGGACATCATGGAGTACGACCTCGACAGCAATCCGGTGCGCGACCCGGGTCGACGCCAGTATTCTGAGCGCTACATCCACGGCGAGATCTACAAGCTGCGGCCCGATGTCCTCGCCGTCGTGCACGCGCATACGGCGAGCGTCGTCCCTTTTACCGTCAGCAGCGTGCCGCT
>JACQAI010000715.1 GCA_016195115.1 Pseudomonadota bacterium | reverse complement strand
GCGTTGCGCGCCGCCGGATCGGGTTCGTGGCTCAGCACTTCGATGACCATCGAGATCTCGCCCGACACGCCCGCCGACAGGCGCTTGCTCATGGTGTCCCAGTGGCTTTCGTAGAATACGTAGGTCGCGACGATCTGCAGCAGCACGACCGGCGTCACCAGGATCAGGAGCGAGCGTCCGAGCAGACTGCGCGGCAGGAAGCGTTTGAAGGTGATCATCGACCGCTGGCTCGCTCAGTCGGGCTGCAGCACGTAGCCCTTGCCCCGCACCGTCTGGAGATAGCGCGGGAACTTGGGATCGGGCTCGATCTTGCGCCGCAGCCGCGTCACCTGCACGTCGACCGTGCGCGCTTGCGGCGCGGCGATGCCGGCCGCCGACAGGTCGTCGCGCGTCAGGGTCACCCCGGGCCGCTCGGCGAACACGGTCAAGAGCGCGGCCTCGGCCTGGGTCAGGTGGATCAGGGTCTCGCCGCGGCGCAACGCCTGGCGGCCCGGCTCGAACACGACGGCGCCGAGCCGCACCGCGGCCGGCCGCAGCGGCACCAGCGGCGGCGCCGTGCGCTTCAGGATGGTGCGCAGGCGCAGGACCAGCTCGCGCGGCTCGAACGGCTTGGCGAGGTAGTCGTCGGCGCCGCTTTCGAGGCCCCTGATGCGATCATCGACCTCGCCCATCGCGGTCAGCAGCAGGATCGGCACCTGGGTGGTCCGGCGCAAATCGTGGGTCAGCTCGAGGCCCGACTCGGCGGGCATCATGACGTCGAGCACGATCAGGTCGAACGCGAGGTCGGCCATGCGCAGGCGCGCCTCGCCGGCGTTGGCGGCGGTCGCGACGCGGAAGCCGTTCTCGGTCAGATAGCGGCGCAGCAGCTCACGCAGCCGGGCGTCGTCGTCGACCACGAGGACGTGGGCCAGATCGGCGGTCATGACCGCCCACTATACCCGAAAACCGGGCGCCCGGCGGGCGCGGGCGTCAGAACGGCGAGGGCAGGCCCAGCGCGCCGAGCTGCTTCTTGAGCGTGTCGGTCAACTCCTGGCGCTTGCTCGGCTGGATGCCCTCGAGATACTTGTCCTTGAAATCCGGGCGCGCCAGGTAGTGCTTCACCAGGGTCTTGGCCTTCTCGAGGTTGTCGCCCGGAATGAAGGTGCCCTCGGCGCACAGCTGCAGGAGCTGCGCGCACTTGCGGCCGCTGCTCAGGTTCTGCTTGTCGATCGAGGCGAAGAATTTCGACTGATTGAGGAAGCTCGCCTGCATGCGCGCGACCTTGACGGCGCAGCCCTGCTTGTCGGCGGTGCCGAGCGGCGCCGCCATCACGGCGCGGTGCAGGTTGGTCAGCAATTTCAGCTTGTGGGCGGTCGAGCCCTCGCCGGTGAGCAGCCGGCGCTCGAGGTTCTCGTCGCCGAAATAGCGCTGGATCAGCCCTTCGACGGTCTTCTTGTTGTTCGGGCCGAAGGTGACGGCGTGGATCTCGAGCAGCGATATCAGGCGGTCGGCGAGCGTGCCGCCACCGCGGATGTAGTCGCCGATCGTCTCCTCGTTGAGCAGCTTGCCCATGCGCTTGTCGATGAACTCGAGGGCGCGGCGGCCGCCGATCACCTTGTCGCCGACGCGCAGCCGCTGCAGCAGGCTGTAGGTCGATTTGAGTTCCATCATCAGCTCGGGCGACGACATCGCGCCGGTGCCGGCGATCTGCTGGACGATCGCGGTCTCGATCGCGGTCTTGGTCTCGGGCAGCGCACCGGTCTGCATGAGGGCGTTGAAATCGCCGGCCAGCTGGGTCGCCGGCTCCTTGCGCCGGGTCGGGTAGGCGGCCTTGTAGAGCTCGATCAGGTCCTCGATCTTGTTCTCGAGGTTGATGCGCCGCGAGAACAGCGAATCCTGCGCCGCGCCGCTGATGATCATCTCGGCCAGCATGGTGTCGACGACGGCGAGATCCGGCGTGCCCTTGGCCTCCTGGCCGATCCCGAGCATGCGCTCGAGCTTCTCCGACCAGGTCCGCGCGCTCGCCAAGTAGTCGGTCAGCATGCGGCTGACTTTGTGCGTCGCCGCGTCGGGCGTGGCGTTGGCGCGGATCGCCGCGACCGCCTGGCGGAAGCCGCCGGCCTTGAGCGCGACCGCGGGCTCCTTGGCCTCGAGCTCGCGGGTGGCGTTGCTCATCTGCTCGAGCAGCGCTTGGAGCTCCTTGACGCGATTGGGCGCCGGCTCGCCGGCGGCGCGCGCCTGCATGGTGCCGGCGCGCTCGACCGCCTCGCGCAATAGGTTCCCCGCGCCCTCAAGGCGCGTGTGGTTGCGCGACGAATAGAGCAGCTCGGTCGGCGTCAACGCCATCTGGTCGAGGAAGCTTCGGCACAGGCTGCCGACCAGCGCGCGCGATGGCGGCAGATAGAAATCGGCGATGGTCTTGCATGGCGTCAGCCGCGGCGCGCCGTCGTCGCCGCGCGCCTCCGCCGCGGGGGCTGTGTCAGCCACGGCGCAACGCCGCGCGGCCCCTGACGGGCCGTCCTGAGAGGTTTGGCGGGGCGACGCAGCGGTCGGCCATGGATTGGGCTTGGGAAGGCATCAATTGGTCAGAAAATACAGATAAACACGCTAAAGGCCAACGCCGAGCATCTTGCATTTGAGCGATCCCCGGCGCTGCGGTCCAGCGTCGCGGCGTCAGCGTGGACCGGTGCCCGTCAGCGGCCGCGGAAAACGCCGGCGATCCTCCTCATTGATCATACCGAGCAATACTTTACGGAACCCTTCGACCGAGCCGCCGCCGGCCGCCCGATAGGCCCGCGCGATCAGGGCGCGCTGGGTCTCGGACAGCTGGCGTTCGAGCTCCTTGCCGCGCTCGGTCAGCTCGAGCAGGCGCTGGCGGCGGTCACGCAGCCCGGGGCGCTGGACGATGTAGGCGTCCCTGACCAGCTGACCCAGCACACGGCTCAGGCTCTGCTTCGTTATCTTCAGGATGCCCAGCAGTTCGGTGACGCTGATCTGCGGGTGGCGGCCGACGAAGTAGATGACGCGGTGGTGGGCGCGGCCGAACTTCCACTTGGCGAGAATGGCGTCGGGCTCGGCGGTGAAGTCGCGATACGCAAAGAACAGCAGTTCGATGGCTTGGCGCAGCTCCTCATCGCGCAGGAACGACTGGGCGGGTTCGGATTTTACGTCAGCCATATTGACACATCTCGGCTACAATGTTATCCATATGCCGTGAAGTTGCGACACAATATAACCAAATGGGGCAGGGTGCGAGACCATTTCGGTCGGCCCGTCCCCGCGCGAGAGCGAGGATTTCCGGCATGGCGGACTTGATACCGTTCGACGATCGCGACGGCTCCATCTGGCTCGACGGCAAGCTGGTGCCTTGGCGCGAGGCCCGGCTCCACGTGCTGAGCCACGGCCTGCATTATGCCTCGTGTGTGTTCGAAGGCGAGCGCGTCTATGACGGCCAGGTCTTCAAGCTGACCGAGCACAGCCAGCGCCTGGTCGACTCGGCGATCCTGCTCGACATGAAGCTGCCCTACAGCGCGGCCGAGATCGACGCCGCGACCCGCGAGGTGGTGCGCGCCAACAATTGCGGCGACGCCTACGTCCGGCCGATCGCCTGGCGCGGCTCGGAGATGATGGGCGTCGCGGCGCAGGCGGCCAAGCCGCGCTTGGCGATCGCGACCTGGGCGTGGCCGTCGTATTTTTCGCCCGAGGCACGCAACAAAGGCATTCGGCTCGCCATGGCGAAGTGGTCGCGGCCGGCGCCCAACACCGCGCCGACCAAGGCCAAGGCGACCGGCCTCTACATGATCTGCACGCTCAGCAAGCACATCGCTGAGCGTGACGGCTTCGACGATGCCCTGATGCTCGACTATCGCGGCCTGATCGCCGAATCGACCGGCGCCAACATCTTCCTGGTGATCGACGGCGAGCTCCATACGCCGACGCCGGACTGCTTCCTCGACGGCATCACGCGTCGCACCGTGATCGGGCTGGCGCGCGCGCGCGGCTACAAGATCATCGAACGCGCCATCCCGCTGGCCGACCTCGAGCGCACCCAGGAGGTATTCCTGACCGGCACCGCCGCCGAGGTCACGCCAGTCGGCGAGATCGAGGGCCGCAAGTTCACGGTCGGCGCGATCACGCACGCGTTGATGGACGATTTCACCGCCCTGACACGCGGCCACCTGAACGCCAACGCCGCCTAGCGGCGCGGCGCTTTCGAGCCAGCCCGCCGTGGCCTTCTATCAGCCGTCCGAGACCTGCCAGATCGGGCGGCTGGGCGCGCTCTACGAGGCCGTGTTCGGCCAGCGCACCGACGGCACGTTCGTCGAGGTCGGCGCGTTCGACGGCGATCGCTATTCCAACACCTCGTGCCTGGCCGACGTCGGCTGGCGCGGGCTCTACATCGAGCCCGTGCCGCTGCACGTCCAGGCGTGCCGCCAGCGCCACGGCGCCAACCCCGGCGTCACGGTCCTGGAATGCGCGATCGGCGCCGCGCCCGGTCGACTGCCGATCCACGTCGCGCAGCTCTTCAGCTCGTTCCACGCCGACGCGGTCGAGGCCTCCAAAGAAGTGTTCCGCAATCTGCGCGCCGACGAAGCGCTGGTCCAGTTCCACGAGATCTTCACCGACCAGACCGTCATGGTCGAGGTGCGTCGCCTTGACGAGGTGCTGACCGCGCAGGCCATCCCGCCGCGCTTTGACGTTCTGGTCGTCGACGTCGAGGGTCACGAAGTCGAGGTGTTCGACAGCTTCGACCTGCGGCTATGGGCGCCTCGGCTCATCATCGTCGAGTTGCTCGATCTGCATTCGCGTTACGGCAAGACCGCGGCCGGCATGGCCGCGCTGCGCGCGAAGATCCTGTCGCATGGCTACGCCCACCTGCACGTCGACGAAGTCAATACGGTGTTCGAGCGCGCCGATTGAGGCCGGCGGCCGCGGGCGTCACTCGCGCGCGTAGACCGCGTCGAGCTGCAGGATCTCGCCGCGCGGCGCGATCGTGACGTCGAACAGAGTGACGAGATGGAAGCCGTGCGGCGCGAGCAGCGCCTCGATCGCGGCGAACGAGCCGCGGCGCTCGTATATGCCATGCAGGATGATCTCGACCTGGACGACGCGCACCGCGCCCGCCGCGAGCATCGCCTGCGCCCCGCGCAGGCACTCCGGCTCGGCGCCCTGGACGTCGAGCTTGAGGAGATCGATCGTGGTGACGGCGTGTTCGGCGCAATAGTGGTCGATGGTATCGAGCGCGACCGTGATCGTGCCGTCGGCGCTGACGTTCTGCGATTTTCCCCACCACGAGTCCGGCGCAAACGCCAACAGGCTGGAAGCCTCGTGGTAGCTGCCACGGTGCAAGTCGGCGATGCCGATCCGGTCAGCCAGGGCGACGTTGTTGACGCGGACGCCCGGGTGCGCGCCGAAGCGGTGGTGGAGGGTGCTGAAGGCCGCGGTCTGCGGCTCGAATGAATGGATGATCGCGCGCTCGAACACCGAGAGGAAGCGCTCGACGCTGTGGCCGGAGCTGGCGCCGACGTCGAAGATCACGGCGTCCGGCCGCCCGACCAGCTCGCGCAGGATCTGCAGCGGCATCAGGATCGCGCCGCCGGTCAAGTCCTGGTCGGACGCGAGCAGCCGATAGCCGCCGTGCAGGCTCACTCGGCCACCCAACGCGCGGCCGCTTGGTCGTCGCTGGCGCGCGCCGCGACCCACCGGGTCCCCGCTGCGGTCTCTTCGAGCTTCCAGAACGGCGCCTTGGTCTTGAGCCAGTCGATCAGGAAGGCGCACGCCTCGAGCGCAGCCTGGCGGTGCGCCGATGCGGTCGCCACCAGCACGATGCGGTCGCCCGGCTCGAGCCGGCCGAAGCGGTGGATGATCAGGCAGGTCTCGAGCGGCCAGCGCCGGCGCGCCTCGGCCTCGGTCTTGGCGAGCATCTTCTCGGTCATGCCGGGATAGTGCTCCAAGGTCATGGCGCCGACCGACTGCGCGCCGGCGACGTCGCGCACCAGGCCGACGAAGCTCGCGATGCCGCCGATGGCGTGGTTATCGCGTGCCAGGGCATCCAGCTCGGCGCCGACGTCGAAATCCTCGCGCTGCACCTTGATCATGCTCAGCCCCCGGTGACCGGTGGGAACAGGGCGACTTCGTCGCCGGCGCCGATCGCTTGATCGAGCTCGGCGAACTCCTGGTTGACCGCGATGCGCACGCACGAGAGATCCTTGAGCGCATCGGCATAGCCGCCGCCGCGCGCCTTCAGGTGGTCGATCAGCCCGGCCACCGTGGTGACGCCGGGCGGCGGCGCGAGCGTCTCCTCGGCGACCCCGGTCTTGCTGCGCAGCCAGGCGAAGTACAGCACCTTCATGAATAGACCTCGCTGAACGGCAGATAGTCGACCACCGCCCCGGGTTCCAGGGTCGTGAGATCTTCCGCCAGCTCGACCAGGCCGTCGGCCTCGACCATCGAGGACAATATACCAGCGCCGTCGCGCGGGAAGCGCCGCGCCACCGGCGCGCCATCCTCGCCGGTCTCGAGCCAGGCGCGCACGTATTCGCGGCGGTCCCTCTTCTTGCGGTAGCCGAAGCCGGCGCGCACGCGGTAGAGCGTTGGCTCGACGTCGGTCGCGCCGCCGAGCTTGAGGAGCAGCGGCCGGGCGATACGCAGGTACGTGACCATCACGGCGACCGGATTGCCGGGCAGGCCGATGAACGGCACCCGTGCGATCTGGCCGAGCGCGACCGGCCGGCCCGGCTTGATCGCGAGCCGCCAGAAATGCAGCGCGCCGACCGACTCGACCGCGGCTTTGACGTGGTCCTCCTCGCCGGTCGACATGCCGCCTGAGGTGATGATCGCGTCATGCCGCTCGGCGGCCGCGCCGAGCGCGGCCTGAATCTTCGGCAGGCTGTCGGGCAGGATTCCGAGGTCGGACAGCTCGACGCCGGTGACGCGCAGCAGCGCCGCCAGGGTGTAGCGGTTGGAGTCGTAGATCGCGCCGGGCGCCAGGGCTTGTCCCGGCTCGGCCAGCTCGTCGCCGGTCGAGAACAGCGCGACCCGGAGGCGCCGCCGCACGGCGAGCTGGCGCAGCCCGAGCGAGGCGGCGATCCCGACGTCCTGCGGCCGCAGGCGGTGGCCGGCTTCGAGCACGACCGCGCCCGCCGCGACGTCCTCGCCGGCGGCGCGAAAATTGGCGCCGCGCTTGATGCCCGGGCGGATCGCCACGCGGTCGCCGTCGACCTGGCAGTCCTCCTGCATCATCACGGTGTCGGGCCCGGGCGGCATCGGCGCGCCGGTGAAGATGCGCACCGCCTCGCCGCGTGCCGGGCGGTGCGCGGTCGGATGCCCTGCCGCGGCGCGTGCCGCAATGGTCAACCGCGTCTCCGCGTCGCGCGCCAGATCGTCGAAATAGACCGCGTAGCCGTCGACCGCGGAGTTGGCGTAGGGCGGCACCGCGATCGGCGCCACCAGATCGGCCGCGAGGATGCGCCCAAGCCCGTCGGCGAGCGCCACGGTGTCGGTGTCCGCGACGGTTTCGATGCGCGTGTCGAGCAGTGCGCGCGCCTCGGCGATGGTGATCAGCTTGCCGCCGAACGCGAAGCAGTCGTCGCTCAGCTGCGCCATGGCGCGAGCTCCAGCCGTTTGAGGATGAAGTCGGCGATCGCCGGCACGTCGTTGAGATCGAGGCAGGGCAGGGCAAGGTCGTTTAGTCGGGCATCGCTCGCGACCGCGACGATGTGGGGATCGTCCGGGCACAACAGCGGTTTGCCGTTGCTCGGACGATGGATCTCGAGCTTCGGGTGGGGATGGCGCTTGAAGCCCTCGACCAGCAGCAGGTCGACCGGCGCCATGTGCGCGGCCAGCGCCTCGAGGCCGGGCTCGTCGGCGCCGCGCAGCTCGTGCATCAGTGCCCAGCGGTTGGCCGACGCCACCAGCACCTCGGTCGCGCCGGCGCGCCGATGCTCGTAGCTGTCCTTGCCCGGTTGGTCGACGTCGAAGCTGTGATGCGCGTGCTTTAAGGTCGACACCGTGACGCCGCGCCCGATCAGCTCGGGCACCAGTGCCTTCATCAGCGTGGTCTTGCCGCTGCCGCTCCAGCCGGCGAGACCGAACAGCTTCATGCCGGCGGCGCTATCCGACCGTGGGCGCGGTCTTGCCCGAGAGGAGCTCGCTCGCGGCCCGCGGCCGCCCATCGGTCATGTGGCCGAGCCCGGCGCGCAAATAGTCCCAGCCGGTGATCAGGGTCAGGACGGCGGCGAGCCCGAGCCCGACCTCGCCGATCAGGCGAATCGGGAACGCGCCATTGTCGCCGACGATCAGGAAGCCGAGCGCGACCATCTGGATCGCGGTCTTCCACTTGGCGAGCCGGCTGACCGGCACGCCGACCTTGAGGGTCGCGAGGAACTCGCGCAATCCCGAAACCAGAATCTCGCGGCACAGGATGACGAGCGCCGCGATCACCATGATGCCGCGGATGCGCTCCTGCGCGGTCAGTACCAGGATCACCGCTGCGACCAGCAGCTTGTCGGCGATCGGATCGAGGAAGCGGCCGAAATCCGTGTGCTCGCCCCAGCGCCGCGCGACGTAGCCGTCGAGCCAATCGGTCAGGCCGATGATCGTGAACACGACGCACGCCGTCCACGCCCACAGCGGCCCGTCGAGATAGAGCAGCGCGACCAGAACCGGAATCGCGCCGATGCGAGACAAGGTCAGCAGGTTTGCGGTCGTGTAGGGCATCACGTCATCATGGGCAAGCGGCGCAAAGCTTATCCCCCCGGGTGGAAGTGGTCATAGATCTTTTTGGCAACCGTGCGGCTGATCCCCGCCACCTGTTCCAAATCGCTTAGGCCGGCGCGGGCGACCGCACGCACCGAGCCGAAGTGGTGCAAGAGGGCGCGGCGCCGACTGGCACCGATGCCGGCGATCTCGTCGAGCTCGGAGCGCCCGAGCGCGCGCTCGCGCCGGGCGCGATGGCCGCCGATCGCGAAGCGGTGCGCCTCGTCGCGCAACCGCTGCAGGTAATAGAGCACGGCGTCTTTGGGTTCCAGGCTGAACGGCGCGCGGTCGGGCAGGAAGAAGCGCTCGCGCCCGGCGTTGCGATCCGGCCCCTTGGCGATCGCCGCGAGGGCGATGTCGTCGATGCCGAGCTCGGCCATGACGAGGCGCGCCGACGACAGCTGGCCGGCGCCGCCGTCGATCAGCACTAGGTCGGGCCAGCCGGGGCCGCCGCGCTCGGGGTCGTCCTTGAGCTGGCGGCCGAAGCGCCGCGTCAGGACCTCGCGCATCATGCCGTAGTCGTCGCCGGGGGTGAACGTCTCGGCCGGCGCCTCGGCCATGCCGGCGTGGCTCGCCACCGCGACCGGCAGCTCGACCGCCGGTGGCTGGCCCGCGTCGGCGCCGCCCGATCCGGCCGCGTGGCGGATGTTGAAGCGCCGGTAGCTGGTCTTGTCGAAGCCTTCGGGGCCGGCGACGATCATCGCGCCCAGGGCATTGGTCCCCGAGATGTGCGAGTTGTCGTAGACCTCGATGCGGCGCGGCGCCTGGTCGAGCCCGAAGGTGGTTGCAACGCCTTCCAGCAACCGGCGCTGCGAGGCGCCCTCGGCGAGCCGGCGTGCCAGCGCCTCGCGCGCGTTGGTCAGGGCGTGGTCGAGCACGTTGCGCTTGGGCCCGCGCGCCGGCCGCAAGACCGCGACCTTGTGCCCGGCCTTGATCGACAGCGCCTCGGCGATCAGCGCCGCCTCCTCGAGCGCGTGGCTGACCAGCACGAGCGGCGGCGGCGGCTTGTCGTCGTAGAACTGGCCGATGAACGACGCCAGCACGGCGTCGGTCTCGAGGCCGCGCTCGTGGCTCGGGAAGTACGCCCGGTTGCCGAAATTGCTGCCGCCGCGGAAGAAGAACACCTGGATGCAGGTTTGGCCGCCGATCTGCTCGGCGGCGATCACGTCGGCGTCGTCGAGCCCGCCGATGTTGATGTCCTGGTGGGCCTGGACCTGGGTCAGCGCGCGGATGCGGTCGCGGTAGCGCGCCGCGCTCTCGAAATCGAGCGCGTCGGCCGCCGCCTGCATGCTGTGGACCAGGGTTTCCTGGACCTCGCGGCTCTTGCCGGTGAGGAAGGCGCGTGCCTGGTCGACCAGCTGGGCGTAGTCGGCCGCGCCGACCCGGCCGACGCACGGCGCGGCGCAGCGTTTGATCTGAAACTGCAGGCACGGCCGGGTGCGTGCCGCGAACACCGAGTCCGAGCAGTTGCGCAGCAGGAAGGCGCGCTGCAGCGCCACGATGGTCTTGCCGACCGCGCCGGCCGAGGCGAACGGGCCGTAATAGTCGCCCTTGCGCGCGCGCGCGCCGCGATGCTTGGCGACCTGGGGAAACGCGTGGTCGCCGGTCATCAGGATGTGGGGGAACGACTTGTCGTCGCGCAGCAGCACGTTGTAGCGCGGCATCAGGCGCTTGATCAGGTTGCTCTCTAGCAGCAGCGCTTCGACCTCGGTATGGGTGACCACGACCTCGACCGCGGCGGTCTCGGTGATCATGCGCGCGATGCGGTTCGACAGCTTGGTCGGGGTCGCGTAGCTCGCGACCCGCTTCTTGAGGCTGCGCGCCTTGCCGACGTAGAGCGCCTCGCCGTCCCGATCCAGCATGCGGTAGACGCCGGGCGCCAGCGGCAGCTTCTCGACCGCGGCGCCGATCACCGCGATGCCGTCCTCCAGCGAGCCGGCGCGCCGGCCGCGCGGCGTCGCCGCGCGGTCGGCCGAGGTGCGGTCGACCGCGGGGTCTAGACCGTTCGGGGGGGCGAGCTCGGGCTCATCCATCGGCCGGCTCGCGCGCCGCGAACGCGGGCGTTTCAGCCCGTGTCAGAGGCTTAGTTGAAGTTTGACTCAAGCCTATGGCCATGGCGTCGCCACAACTATCCACGGATGCTGTGGATAAGGGTGTCGAAAACCGCCATGCGACAGCACCCGTGGCAAGTAAAAACCTGGTTTTTTGCGCTATTGCCTATTATTTAGGCAATAAGAAGTAAGCTATTGATATTGCGAGGTAAAAATTCTCCGGCTGTGGTAAAGGTCCGATTCGCTGCTTTCCTAAATTACGAAAATGTTTCGGGCATTGGTCGATCGTTGCAGGTTGGGCCGTCTGTGCATAAAGCCCGTGCCCGGATGGCCGCTGTGAGCTCCGCCCTCAGGGC
>JACQAI010000714.1 GCA_016195115.1 Pseudomonadota bacterium | reverse complement strand
GGCTCGCCGCGCGGCTTGTAGTCGGCGAATTTCTCGTAGACGACCTTGTGGCCGGGCACGAACTCGTCCTTGACGAAGCGGAACGGCCCGGAGCCGACGACCTCCGAGATCTGCGCGTTCGGGTCGGTCTTGGCCAGCCGCTCGGGCATCATGAACGGCACGTTGCTGTCGATCTTGCCCAGCGCGTCGAGCACGAAGCCGACCGGCTGCTTGAGCACGAGACGAAAACTCTTGTCGTCGATCGCCTCGAGCCGGTCGGTGAAGGCCATCAGCACGGTGCCCATGCCGTCCTTGCCGCCCCAGCGCCGGATCGAGGCGACGCAGTCGGCGGCGCGCACCGGCGTGCCGTCGTGCCACGTGAGGCCGTCGCGCAAGGTGAAGGAATAGGTCAGCTTGTCGGCGCTGACCGACCAGCGCTCGACCATCTGGGGCTGCGGCACGTTCTGGGCATCGAGCGCGAACAGGGTGTCCCACACCAGGTAGGCGTGGTTGCGCGTGATGTAGGCGGTGGTCCAGATCGGATCGACGACCTTGAGGTCGCCGATCGGCACCGCGCGCACGGTCTGCTTGGCCTGGGCGCGCGCGTCGGCGACGTTGAAGGCAAGCAGCAGCGCCGTGGCGACGATGAGGCAAAACCCCACTCGCCCGTCATTGCGAGGAGCGCAGCGACGAAGCAACCCAGCGGGCGTTGGCGCGACTCTGGGTTGCTTCGCTGCGCTCGCAATGACGGCTGAGAACATGCTCGGTCTCCTCGGATCAGCGATAGGCGAAGCCGGGCGGCGGCTTGAGGTCCGGGCGGCTGTCGAACAGGCGGCGCCACGCCGCGCTGGCGACGCGCTCGGCCTCGGCGACCACCTGGTCCTCGTCCATGGTCAGGACCCGGCCGTGGCGCATCAGCCACTTGCCGTCGACCATCGCGTCGGTGACGTCGCGGCCCTGCCCCTGGTGGACGAACACCGACACCACGCGCAGCGCCGGCACCAAATGGGCGCGCCGCAGGTCGATCATGATCAGGTCGGCCTTGTTGCCCGCCACCAGGCTGCCGCCGTCGGGGATGCCCATCGCGCGATAGCCGTTGACGGTCGCCCAGCGCAGCGCCTGCTCGGGCGACGGCTGGCGGCCGTCGCCGCGGCGCACGCGCTCCATGAACATCGCGGTGCGCGTCACCTCGACCATGTCCTCGGCCATGTTGTCGGTGCCGAGCCCGATGTTGCAGCCGTACGACTCGAGGTCGTGGATGCGCGGGCTCAAGCCGCGCCGCGCCGCGATGCAGGAATTGAACGCCACCGAGACGCGGTGCCGGCCGAGCAGCCTCTCCTCGTGCGGCTCCATGCAGCGGCAGTGCGCGCCGATCATGTGCTCGCTCAAAAAACCGACGTCGTCGAGATACTCGGTGGGCAGCCGATTGCGGATCGTCTTGACCGCCGCGACCTCGCCCCAGATCTGATTGAGGTGGATGGTCGCCGGCACGCCCAGTCTGTCCTGCAGCCCGCGCAGGTCGCGCAGCAGCTCGGGCGAGCACATATCCGGCGCCCAGGCCGACACCCCGATGCGGATGCGGCCGCCGGCGGCGCCGTGCCATTTGCAGTGCAGCGACTCGATGCGCGCCAGGGTCGTGTCGGCCAGCTTGGCGTCCCGCTGGAACGGGCCGGTGTCGCCGATGCTGCCGTTGACCTTGTCCCAGGCGCGCTCGCAAAACAGGAAGCGCAGGCCGGTGCCGATCAGCGGCTCGAGGTAGGCGTCGACCTCGGTCCAGTCCTCGAGCACCGCGGTGGTGCCGCTGCGCAGCGCCTCAAGGGCGGCCAGTCGGGCGATCGCGACCTGCTCCTCCGGCGTGAGCTTGGGGGTCGGCAGGGTCGACAGGCCGCCGCCGGCCGTGAACGGCGGCCGGTTGGGCGGCGACAGGTCCTCGTAGATGCCGCGCGCGATCGCGAGCAGGAAATGGGTGTGGGTGTTGGCCAGCCCGGGCAGCACCGCCTTGCCGGTGCCGTCGATGCGCTCGGCGCGCGGGTAGCGCGCCAGGATCTCGGCGCTCGGGCCCACAGCGGCGACCCGGTCGGCCTCGATCGCGACTGCGCCGCCGTAGACGACGCGATCGTCGGGGTCGACCGTGACGACGGTCGTGTCGTGGATGACGAGCGTCACGGGTCGGGGCGCTCCGGAGCTGACGGGCTCAGACTGCCCGAGCCGTGCCGAGACTGGCAACCGGCCCCGGGGGCGGCGCCGTGCCGCGCCCGCCGCCTGCAAATGCAGGGGATATTCTGGGCTGCCGCCTGCCGATGCAGGATGAAATGCAGGGCCGCCGCGGCAGCGCGCGGTTCCGACCCCGGCATCGACCGGGGCTGCGGTCCCCGACCCGCGCCTGATCGAACAGGGAAAAAACAGGGGTCCTGCCGCGGCGGAGGGGCGCCGGCCTGCGAATGCAGGGGCAATGCAGGGCCGAGGGGGCGGTCGGCGGGGGCGCGGCAGAGCGACATGGGAGCTCCCGGATATGGCGCTCCTCATATATACCGATCCGGGGTTATTTCAATGCCTTTCGGTATTGACAATCCGACGACCGCCCCCATCTGCCGACCGTGTAACCCTAGTTGAACTGGATGACGCTGCGCACGACCTTGCCGGCCTTCATGGCGGCGAAGCCGGCGTTGATGTCGGCGAGCTTGATGCGGTCGGAGATCCAGTCGTCGAGGTGCAGCTTGCGCTGTTTGTAGAACTCGATCAGGCGCGGCATGTCGGTCCGGAAACGGTTGGAGCCCATCGACGAGCCCTGGATCTTGCGCTCGCGCAGGAAGTCGTAGCCGTGCAGCTCGATCTTCTGGCCGAACGGCACCATGCCGACCAGGGTCGCGGTGCCGCCGAACGCCAGCATCTGGAACGCCTGCTCGGCGGTCGTCTTGGTGCCAAGGCACTCGATGGCGTGATGCACGCCGCCCTTGGTCAGGCCCTTCACCTGCTCGACCGGATCGCCGTCCGTGGGGTTGACGAGGTCGGTGGCGCCGAGCTTGGCCGCCAGCTGCAATTTCACCGGATTGGTGTCGACCGCGATGATGCGCCCCGCGCCCGCGATCGCGGCGCCGTTGATCGCCGCCATGCCGACGCCGCCGCAGCCGATCACGACCACGGTCTCGCCGGGCGCCACCTTGGCGGTGTTGACCACGGCGCCGTAGCCGGTCATGACGCCGCAGCCGATCAGCGCCGCGCGGTCGAGCGGGAACTCCGGCCCGATCTTCACCACCGCGTTCTCGTGGACCAGCATCTGCTCGGCGAAGGCCGACAGGTTGACGAAGGTGTGCAGCGGCTGGCCCTTGAAGCTGAGCCGCCGCGCCGCGCCGGGCGGCAGCTTGACGTCGGTGTTGGTGCACAGCACCGGCCGCCCGCTGGTGCAGTTCTCGCACGTGCCGCAGAACACCGACAGGCAGGTGATGACGTGATCGCCCTTCTTGACGTAGCCAACCTCGGAGCCGACCGCCTCGACGACGCCGGCCGCCTCGTGCCCGAGCACGCAGGGCAACGGATACGGGTACAGCCCCTCCATGAAGTGCAGGTCGGAATGGCACAGCCCGGCATAGGCGGTGTTGATCAGCACCTCGTGCGCGGCCGGCTTGTTGATCGTGACATCCTCGATGACCAGCGGCTTGTTCACCTCGTGCAGAACGGCGGCCTTCATCGTGTCCTCCCGGGCTCTCGACATTGGTTGCCCGGACTCTGGCAGATTCCCGATGCCAGGCAAATCGAGCACGGCGGCGCCGGCGCCGGCTTCCCACCGAACCTTTTCCGCGAATACCGATTTCACTATTCTCGCATTTGATACGCAGGGCCGGAGGCGTCCTCTCGACGCCGAGCCCCGCGACAGGCTGGAGGGCAACCATGGCCCCACGCCAGACCGCCGCCGCCATTGACCCGCGCCTGCGCGGCGCCCGCGTGTTCGTCTCGTCGACCTTCCGCGACATGGCCGAGGACCGCGACGTCCTGGTCAAACGCGTCTTCCCCAAGCTCCGCAAGCTGTGCGCCGACCGGGGCGTGCCGTGGAGCGAGGTCGATCTCCGCTGGGGCATCACGGATGAAGCCGTCGCGGACGGCCAGGTGCTGCGCATCTGCCTCGACGAGATCGACCAGTGCCGGCCCTTCTTCATCGGGCTGCTCGGCGAGCGCTACGGCTTCGTGCCGGACGAAGTGCCCAGCGCGGTGCTCGAGCGCAATCCCTGGCTGGAGCGCGCCGCGGGAACCTCGGTGACCGAGCTCGAGATCGCGCACGGCGTGCTCAACGATCCGGCAATGGCCGGCCGCTGCTACTTTTATTTCCGCGACCCGGCCTACGTCGACCGCATCGCGGAGGCGGCCCGGCGGGCCAACTTCTCCGCGGAATCCGCGGAGGCCGCCGCGCGCCTCGGCGCCCTGAAATCGCGCATTCGCGCCGCCGGCCTGCCGGTGCGCGAGAACTACGCCGGTCCCGACGCGCTTGCCGATCTCGTCGAAGCCGACCTCACCGCCGCGATCGACGCGG
>JACQAI010000087.1 GCA_016195115.1 Pseudomonadota bacterium | reverse complement strand
GGCTCGATGAAGTCGCGCTGCATGTCGATCACGATCAACGCGAGCCGGCCGGGCTCGATCACGAAATCGAACGGCTGCGCGACGACCCGCATCGGCTTAGTGGTGCCCGACCATGTGGGCGCCGATCGCCTGGCGGTCGGCCTGCTCGACCGGGGTCTCGTGGACAATGCGACCCTCGCTGATCACCACGATGCGGTCGGCGATCTCGAGGATCTCGTCGAGGTCGTCGCTGATCAACAGCACCGCCGTGCCGCGGTTGCGCGCCTCGACGATCTGCGAGCGGATTTCCGCGGTCGCCTGGAAATCGAGCCCGAAGCACGGATTGGCGACGACCAGCAGCCGCGCGTCCTCAGACAGCTCGCGCGCCAGCACGGCGCGCTGGACGTTGCCGCCCGACAAGGTGCCGAGCGGGGCGTCCTTCGACGCGGTCTTGATGTTGTAGCGCGCGATCAGGGTCTGGGCGCGCCGCGCCATCTCGGCGCGGTGCAGCCAGAAGGCCGGGCGGTCGCCCGGCGTGCGGTCGAAGCGGCGGAACGCCAGGTTCTCGGCGACCGACATGGTGCGCACCGAGGCGTTGCGCAGCGGCTCCTCGGGCAGGCAGCGCACGCCGAGGCGGCGGGCCGTGCCGCGGTCGCCGTCGTAGGGCTCGCCCTCGACCAGCACGGTGCCACCGGTCCTGGCCTGCTGGCCGGCCAGCACCTCGACCAGCTCGCGCTGGCCGTTGCCCGCGATGCCGGCGACCCCGACGATCTCGTGCGAGCGCACGAGCAGATCGCTGATCGCCAGGCCATGGCCACCGCGCGCGTCGTCCGCGGTCAGATCGCGCAGCGACAGCACGATCTCGCTGCCGACGGTGCCGACCCGCGCCGCCGTCTCCGGCAGGGTGCGGCTGCCGACCATCATGGCGGCCAGATCCTCGCGCGAGACCTTTGCGACCTTGCCGGCGCCGGCAAGCTGGCCCTTGCGCAGCACCGTGACGTCGTCGGCGTAACGAGAGACCTCGCGAAACTTGTGGGTGATCAACAGCACCGTGAGGTCGCCGCGCTGCGCCATGCTGCGCAGCAGGCCGAGCATCTCGTCGGCCTCGTCCGGGGTCAGCACCGAGGTCGGCTCGTCGAGGATCAGGAAGTGGCGCTCGAGATAAAGCTGCTTCAGCAGCTCGCACTTCTGGCGCTCGCCCGCGGAGAGCTGGTGGACGCGCGCCTGCAGCGGCACGCCGAACGGCATCGAGCCGATGAAGCGCTCGAGGCTTTTCAGCTCCGTGCGCCAATCCACCACGCGCGGCACATCGGCGCGCGCCATCACGAGATTCTCGGCCACCGTCATCGACGGCACCAGGGTGAAGTGCTGATAGACCATGCCGAGCCCGAGCGCGTGGGCGTCGCGGGGACCCGCGATGGTGGCTTCGCGCGATCCCACCAACAATTGGCCGTCGTCCGGCCGGTAGTAGCCCATGATGCACTTGACCAGGGTCGACTTGCCGGCGCCGTTCTCGCCCAACAGCGCGTGCACGGTGCCGGGCGCGACCTTGAGCGAGACGTCGTCGAGCGCGACGAAATCGCCGAAGCGCTTGGTGATGCGCAGCGCCTCGAGGCCGAACGTACGGCTGGGGGTCACGGCAGCCCGGCCACCAGCGCGTCGGCGCGCCCGACCGCGCCGAACACGCCGCCTTGCATCTTGACCATCTTGATCGCCGCCAGATGGTTGCCGTGGTCGGTGGCGCCGCAGCAATCCTCGAGCAGCAGGCATTCGAAGCCGCGGTCGTTGGCCTCGCGCATGGTGGTGTGGACGCACACATCGGTCGTGATGCCGGTCAGCACCAGGTTGGCGATGCCGCGCTGGCGCAGGATCAGCTCGAGGTCGGTGGCGCAGAACGAGCCCTTGCCCGGCTTGTCGATGACGATCTCGCCCGGTATCGGGGCGAGCTCGGGGATGATCTCCCAGCCCGGCTCGCCGCGCACCAGGATGCGGCCGCACGGCCCGGGCCCGCCGATCTCGGCGCCGATGCGCGCCGAGCGCCAGCGCTTGTTCGCCGGCAGGTCGGAGAGGTCCGGGCGATGGCCCTCGCGGGTGTGGATGATCGCGTAGCCCTTGGCGCGCATCGCCGCGAGCACCCGCGATATCGGCGCGATCGGCGCGCGCGTCAGCGACAAGTCGTAGCCCATGGTGTCGACGTAGCCGCCCTTGCCGCAGAAGTCGGTCTGCATGTCGATGACGACCAGCGCCGTGTTCGTGGGCTCGAGCGCGCCGTTCCACGGCCACGGATAGGGGTCGGCCTCGATCGTGCGCGTCGCCATCACGCGCGCTTCCGCGCCGGGGCGGCCGGGCTGTAGTCGCGCGTCGGCGGCGCGAAACCGCACGAGGTGCCGTCGGTCACCTTGACCTCGGCCTCCCAGGGCAGCCGGTAACGGCCGGCGACGAGGTCGTGCATGTAGGTGTAGGGGCAGTCCTGGGCGCCGCCGCGCACCGCAGTAAAACCGCGATGGCCGAACTGGTAGGGGTTGTTCTCGACGCTCCACTCGCGGCGCGCCTCGCGCACCAGGTCGGGGCGGACCTCGGCGGTGACGATCTCGTCGGGCACGCCGCCGCCCTCGACCAGCACGGTGCCGTCGAAGTTGCAGATCATCCCCTCCCCCATCGAATTGAACGTGCCGTCGCTGCCGCACATGCACACGTTGGCGGTCACCATCAGGTTGCAGAAGGCGTTGGCCTGGTTGGTGATCTTCCAGGCATGGCGGATCGGCGCGGTATAGCCGGCGGTGCGCAGCATGATCTCGGCGCCGCGATAGGCGGCCTCGCGCGCCATCTCGGGGAACATGCCGTCGTGGCAGATGATCAGGCCGAGCTTCGAGCCGTTCGGGCCGTCGCACACCGGGATGCCGAGATCGCCGGGCTCCCACGGCTCAACCGGCACCCACGGGTGGAGCTTGCGGTAGTAGAGTTTCAGGGCGCCGCGATCGTCGACGATGATGCCCGAATTGAACGGATTGCCGCCGGGATTCAGCTCCATTAGCGAGAAGCAGCCCCACACGCGGTGCTCGGCGCACGCCGTCTTGAACGAAGCGACCTCGGGGCCGTCGAGCGTGCATAGGATCGCCGGGTTGGTGTCCATCGACAGGCCGTGCAGCGCGTACTCCGGGAACACGACCAGATCCAGGGTCGGCATGCCGCGCTTGGCCTTGGCGACCAGGCCGCAGATCCGCGCGGCCTGACGCTTGAGATCGTCCGGCGTCGCGACCAGCGGCAGCTGCAGCTGCACCAGGCCGAGCACGACGCCGTTGGGCGATTTGTTGAGGCCGCCGAGACCGCTCATGGTTCGTCTCCCTTCACGTTCGCGTCGTCATTTCTGCACCGACAGCTCGCCGGGCGCGCCGGCGAGCTGCCTGCCGGGCGTCACCGTGACCGCCATCACGAGCAAGGTCAGGACGTAGGGCGCGGCGTAGAACAGGTAGTAGCCCTCGCTGACGCCGACCGCCTGGAGCGCCGGTCCGAGCGCGCCGGCGCCGCCGAACAGCAGTGCTGCGACCAGGCAGCGCGGCGGGCTCCAATGGGCGAAGATCACCAGCGCCACCGCCATCAGGCCCTGACCCGAGGAGATGCGCTCGTTCCAGCTGCCCGGGTAGTAGAGCGACAGGTAGGCGCCGCCGAGCCCGGCCAGGAAGCCGCCCGCCGCGGTGGCGAGGAAGCGCACGAGGTCGACGGGATAACCCATCGCCCGTGCGGCATCGGCCGAGTCGCCGACGATGCGCACGACCAGGCCGGCGCGCGTGCTGGCGAACGCCCACCACAGCGCGGCGGCGCACGCCACGCCGACGAAGAACAGCGCGTTGACCTCGAGCGCGGCGCGGATCTGCGGCGACTCGGACCAGAAGCCGAGCGAGATCGACGGCAGCATCGGCGCGCTCGGCTGGATGTAGGGCTTGCCGAAGAAGAACGCCAAGCCCATGCCGAGCAGCATCATGGCGATCCCGAGCGCAATGTCGTTGACCCGCGGCAGCTTGCAGAGATAGCCGTGCAGCGCGCCGAACAGCGCGCCGACCAAGCCGGCGGCGAGCACGCCGATCCACGGCGAGCCGCTGTGCAGCGACACCGCATAGCCGGTCGCCGCGCCGAGCACCAAGGTGCCCTCGAGCCCGAGATTGATGCGGCCGCTCTTCTCGGTCAGGCACTCGCCGATCGAGACGAACAGGAACGGCGTGCCGACCCGGATCGCGCCCGACGCGACCGCGAGCGGCACGCCCCACAGGCCGAGCGCGTCGCTCATGGCGCCGTCGCCCGCGGCTGGAAGATGCGCCAGCGACCGTAGAGCGTGTCGCTGACCAGGATGGCGACGAACACGATGCCCTCGAGCACCAGGATGGTGGCGTCGGGCAGGCCCATGCGGCGCTGGATCAGGCCGCCGCTGGCGACGATGCCGCCGAACAGGATGGCGACCGGGATCACGGCGAGCGGATTGTGGCGCGCCAGGAACGCGACCAGGATGCCGGTGTAGCCATAGCCGACGACCAGCGAGGCGTTGGCGCGGCCGTGCACGGCCGCGACCTCGATCATGCCGGCCAAGCCCGCGCAGGCGCCGCCGATCGCCGACGCGATCAGGATCAGGCGGCCGACCGGCAGCCCCTGGAGCTGGGCGGCACGCAGGTTGCCGCCGACGATGCGGGCGGCGAAGCCGAAGGTGGTGCGGCTCATCAGCACCCACAGGACGACGCACAGCCCGACGCCGATCACCAGGCCCCAATGCACGTCGGTGCCCGGGATGGTGCCGATCGCGGCGACGTCGGGGATCGCCGCAGTCGACGGCTTGTTGAGGCTGGCGGGGTCCTTGAGCGGCCCTTCGACGAAATGATTCATCAGCGCGATCGCGATGTAGGACAGGATCAGGCTGGAGATCGTCTCGTTGATGCCGCGCCAGTGGCGCAGCGCGCCGACCAAGCCGATCCACGCGCCACCGACCACGAGCGACGCGCCGACCATGACGAGCTGGGCCGTCGTCCCGCCGGCGCCGGTCATCGCGATGCCGGCGGCCGCGGCGGCGAGCCCGCCCAACGCCAGCGCGCCCTCGCCGCCGATCACGACCAAGCCGAGCCGCGCCGGGATGGCGCAGCACAGCGCCGTCAGCAACAGCGGCGCGGCACGCTGCAGGGTGTTCTGCAGCGAAAACCAGCTGGCGAATGCACCCTGCGCCACCAGAGCGAAGAAATCCGCCGGCGACTTGCCGAGCAGCAGCAGAAACACGCTGAACAGCGCGGTGGCCGCGAGCAGCGCGACCAGCGGCACGACGATCGCCTCGGCGGCGCGCTTGAGGCGGACTTCGAGATCGCCGCGCGCCGGCGCGGCGATCTCGGCCCGGGGCGCGACCGCCTCGGTCATGCGAGGCCTCAGATCGAGCCGATCACGCCCTCGACGAGGTAGTTCATGCTCTCGAGCTCGATCGCGGTCTCGACGTAGGCGGTGCCGGCGGCGATCAGGTCCTTGCCCTTGTTGTCCTTGAGCGGGCCTTTGATCACCGCGTAGCCGCCCTTCATGATCTCGGCCTTCACGCTGTCAGCGTGCTTGCGCGCCGTCTCGCCGACCGCCGGCCCGTAAGGACTCGTCTTGATGAAGCCCTCGGCCAGGCCGCCGCGCACGAAGTTGCCGAACGGCGCGCCCTTCTGCGCTGCCTCGATGAAGCTCTTGTAGACGTTGGCCCAGTTCCACTCGGCGCCGGTCAGGTAACCCTTGGGCGCGAGCTTCGCCTGATTGGCGTGGTAGCCGCACGTCATCATGCCGCGCCGCTCGGCGGTCTCGACCACCACCTTGGGGCCGTCGACGTGACAGGTGACGACGTCGATGCCCTGGTCGGCCAGTGTATTGGTCGCCTCGGCCTCCTTGACCGGCAACGACCACTCGCCGGTGAAGATCACCTGGGTGCGGATCGCCGGATCGACCGCGCGCGCCCCCATGGTGAAGGAGTTGATGTTGAGCAGCACCTGCGGGATCGGCTTGGCGGCGACGAAGCCGAGCTTCTTCGACTTGGTCGTGTGGCCGGCGACGATGCCGTTGAGATACTGGCCCATGCCGATGTAGCCGAAATACGAGCCGGTGTTCTTCGGGTGCTTGCCCTCGTTCCACAGGCCGCCGGCGTGGCGGAACTGGATCTTCGGGTACTTCTCCGCGACCTTGAGCATGTGCGGGTCGAAATAGCCGAACGAAGTCGGAAACAAGAGCGTCGCCTTGTCCAGGTTGATCATGCTCTCCATGGTCTTCTGGACGTCGAGTGTCTCGGCGACGTTCTCCTCCTCGACCAGCTTGACGCCGGCCATCGACTTGCACGCGGCCGCGCCCTCGGCGTGGGCCTGGTTGTAACCGTAGTCGTCCTTCGGCCCGACATAGATGAAACCGACCACCAGATCGGCGGCGTGCGCGCGCCGCGCCGACACGCCGATGCCGGCGGTCAGCGCCGCGGCACCCAAGCCTTTGACCACCGCGCGGCGGCCCGGAGTCCACTGGGACGACATGGCTTAGCCCCCTCACCCTTATTGTGCGTCACGGCCGACGCCGTATGGCTCGGCTCGCGCCGGGTTGGGGTCGCAAGCGATGTGCCATTCACCGCGGCGGCGACCCGGATCAACGGGCTCCGCGCCGTGCCGCTTTGGCGTGCGCCGCGTGCTCATTGCGTGGGCTGGATTGCTCGGCTTCGGAGCGCGAATCGCCCAGAAATTAGGCAATATCCGAGCGAGCGCGAGCCCGCTGGACATTTGATGATCAGGTCGCCGCGGCCCGCGCCGCGTCAATCACTGTCGATCCCGACACGGCCGCTCGGCGCGCCGTCCCACCGATCAAGCATTGGCTCGGTATGACGGGGCGGCCACGCGACATAGCGCCCGCGCTGCCATTGCCACTCGGCGCCGGCGATTCCGGTCCACTGCCAGCTTCCGGGCAGCCAGGTGACCGTACCGCGGTCGCGCGGCAGCGGCGGCAAGATTTCCGTGGGCGCGGGTGGCGGTTCGTGCAGCTGTGCGGACGGTCCGATCGTCGACCCTGCGGCCCCCGATGTCGCGGCGACGACCAGGACCGTCGCCAGCGCAAGCCGACACCACGCGCGGCTGGTGACCGCCGTCATTACGCAGCGACGCCGGGAGGCGTGCCGCCCGCGGCGCGTCGCGCGCGTATCCATCGGTCAGCCGCGCTTCGGCCGCGCGGCGTCGTCGGTCGCCGCGGGAGGTGCGCGCATGCCGGCCTCGACCCGATCGGCCTGGGCATCGAGCACCGCCGCAGCCTGGATCAGCGCCCCGGCAAGACCGGGCGTGTAGCGCGTTGCCAACCGGCGCCACTGCTTGGCCTGTTCGCGGAGATCCTTCGCGTCATCCATGACGGGACAACGTGTCAAGATCAGACCGCGTGCCCGCTGACGAACCTTTTTTGACTCGAGAAAGCCGCGCGAAGGGCCAAATCATTCCCAAGTCATGGTTCGATAACCTTGCTGTGACATTCTTTGGGCGAGGCGAAGGCGCCTAGGTCATTTCTAGTCACTCTTTGTCCGTTCGCATTATTTGCGGCGTGTTCGGTCGTTACCTCCGTTGGCCACGCGATGTCGGTCGACACCGCGCGGCGTTGCGACGAGGAGCGCCGCATGTTTTCCCTGACCAAAGACGAAGCTGCGCAAATCTGGCCGGAGTTCGAGAAGGTGTGGCGCGAGCGGGTGCCCGTGCGCGCGTGCGGCACACCCGCCGACGAACGCTTGTGGCGCCGAGCGCCGACGGGGCGGCGCGCCGACCGCCCGACCGTCCTGGTGGTCGACGATGACGACGACGTCCGCGACTATGCCGTCGCGGTGTTACACGACGCGGGCTACCAGGTCGTCGCCGCGGCAAGCCCGCGCGAGGCGCTCGACCGGCTCGGCGATGCCGATACCATCGACGTGATGTTCACCGACATCGTTCTGCCGGAGATCGACGGGTTCAAGCTCGCCGAGCTCGCGAAGCGGCGGCATCCCGCGCTGGGCGTACTCTACACGTCCGGCTATCCCGACACCCTCGTGCGGCAGCCGATCGAACGCTACGGCCGCCTCCTCGCCAAGCCCTATCGCGCCGCGCAGCTCGAGCAGGCAGTCGGCGAGGCCGCTGCGCGGCGTTCCTAACGAGACGTCGCGGTTCGCTGACCCGGGGCCGCGCCGTCAGGCCGCCGCGACCACGGCGTCGACTAGGTCGGCGACCGCGCCGAACACGCGCGCGCCGGCGGCCTCGAGCGCGGTCTGCTTGCTCGCCCAACTGCCGACGCTGCCGTGGACCATGGCGCCGGCGTGGCCCATGGTCACGCCCTCGCGCGCGCTCCGGCCGGCGACCAGCGCGAACACCGGCTTGGCGAAACGGGCCGCGCCCAGCGCGGCGGCCAACTCCTCCTCTTCGCTGCCGCCGATCTCGCCGATGATCACCAGCGCGCGCGTACGCGCGTCGGCGGCGAAGAACGGCAGCAGGTCGGCATAGCGCGTGCCCTTGACCGGGTCGCCGCCAACGCCGACCCAGACCGACTGGCCGAGCCCGCGTTGCACCAGCCGGTAGCCGACCTCGTACGACAGGGTACCGCTCTTCGACATGATGCCGACGGGACCGGGCGCCAGCGCGACCTCGGGCAGGAAGCCGAGTTTTGCCTCGCCCGGCACCGCCATGCCGGGCGTCGAAGCGCCAATCCAGCGCGCGCCGGCGGCGCGCACCGCCGCCAACGCCGCCAGCGCGTCGTGCACCGGCATGCCCTCGGTCGGCGTGACGATCAGCGTGATGCCGGCGCCGAGCGCGTCGCGGATCGCGCCCAGCAGCGCGTCGGCGCCGACGAACGCGACGCTCGCGGTGGCGCCGGTCGCCGCCACCGCCTCGGCGCAGCTCGCGAACACCGGCACGCCGTCGACCGGCTCGGGACGCGGCGACACGCCCGCGACGATGTTGGTGCCGTAGGCGCGCATCAAGCGCGTGTGCATGCGGCCGGCGCGCCCGGTCATGCCCTGTACCAGCACGGGGGTCGCGCGGTCGATCACAGCTGGGCCACCGCCTGCTCGAGCTCGGTCGTGACCGCGATGCCGGCGGCGCCGAGGATCTGCTCGGCCTCCTCGAAAGCGGTGCCGACCAGGCGTACGACGAACGGCACGGTCAGTTGCGGTACGGCGGCGCGCGCCTGCAGCAGCAGCCGGGCGAACTCGCCCAGATGCGTGATGCCGGCGAAGATATTGACCAGCACGACGCGGATGTTGGGCCCCGCGGCGATCCATTCGAGCACGCGGATCAGGCGCGTCGGGTCGCCGCGCATGCCGCCGGTGCGCACGTCGAGAAAGTTGTACGGCTTGAGACCGCGCGCCCTGAGCTCGTCGATCAGCATCATGCTCAAGCCGGCGCCGGTGGTCAGCAGGCCGATATCGCCCTCGGGGTCGACGACGACGTAGTCGAAGCCGTGATCGAGCTTGAGCCGCACCTCGGGATAGGCGGCACCGGCACGCTCGACCAGCGCGCGCAGCGCCGGCTGGCGGTAGAGCGCATTGTCGTCGGTGATCAGCTTCATGTCGCCGGCGAGCCAGCTGCCGTCGGCGCGGATGAACAGCGGGTTGATCTCGATCAGCAGCGCCTCGCAGGCGCGGAACATCCGGGCCAGACGCAGGCCGGCCCCGGTCAGCGCCGGCGGCAGGCCATCGCCGGCGCGCCGCACCGCGTCGTCGAGCGCGTCGAGCGGCGCCAGCTCGGCGCGCAAGCCGGCCTGGTGCTCGACGTCGACGCCGCCGCTGCCCGACATCAGCACGCGCACGGCGCCGGAAGCGGGCTCGAGCAGCAGCGCGACGTAGGCCTCGTGGGTCGGCCCGACATTCTGTTCGATGCGCACCGCGCGTACCGGTTGACCGCGCACCGACATCGCCGCGATGGCGCGCGCGTGGCCCTCGAGCTCCGCCACATCGGCCGCCTTGCGGATCGCGCCGGCTTTACCGCGGCCGCCGGCGGCGACCTGGCCTTTGACGACCCACGGGCCGGGCGGCAACGCCTCGCCGAACAGCGCCCCGGGGGGCGCCGGAATATCAAACAACGCCGCCAGCACCTTGGCGTCGTGCTCGAGCAGGTACATCGATCAGAACGCGTCCAGGCCGAGGATGCCGTCGGTCGGATCGACCCCGGCGAGCACGCGCTTGCCGATCAGGTCGCGCAAGGTCTCCGACGTGCCGCCGCCGAGCGTGCCGTAGCGCGCGCCGCGGTAGAAGCGCGACACCGGAAATTCGTCGGTGAAGCCGTAGCCGCCGTGGACCTGGATGGCCTCGCTGGTGACGCGCAGCGCCATCTCGTTGCAATAGAGCTTGGCGGTCGCGGCGAGCAGCGGATCGGGGAACGGGTTGGCGGTGGCGCAGGCGCGGTAGAGGATGCTGCGCCCGGTCTCGATGTCCTTGTACATGTCGGCGAGCTTCCAACGCATGCCCTGGAAGGTGCCGATCTCGCGGCCGAACGCCTTGCGTGCGTGCATGTACTTGACCGACTCCTCGAGCGCACCCTCGGCGAGCCCCAAGGAAATACTCGGATTGAGACATCGTTGGGTGTTGAACGCCGACAGCAGCTTTTTGAAGCCGTCGTCGCGGATCACCAGGTTCTCGAGCGGCAGGTCGCAGTCCTCGAAGCGCACCTCGTGCAGGTACTCGCCGCCCATGGTGTGGAAGTTTCCGGTCACCGCCAGGCCCGGCGTGCCTTTCTCGACCAGCACGCAGCCGATGCCCTCGCGCCCCGGCGTCTTGTTGATGCGCGTGAAGACCACGAACATGCTGGCCTCGGGGGCGCGGCTGATCAACGTCTTGACGCCGTTGAGGCGCAGCCGGTTTCCGGTAACCTCGACGTTGGTTTTGTAGTTGGCGACGTCGGTGCCGGCGTCCGGCTCGGTCATGCAGATCGCCAGGATGTGCTCGGCGGTGCACACGCCGGGCAGGATGCGCTTCTTGATGTGCTCGGGCGCGTAGGTCGCGATCACCCGGGTCTGGGTGCCGACCTCGCCGAGCACCGCCATGGCGGTGACGTAGCAGGCCTTGGAGATCTCCTCGAGCACGAGCGCGGTGTCGAACACCGGCAGGCCAAGGCCGCCATATTCCTCCGGCACCGCCATGCCGAGCACGCCGAGCTCGGCCAGCTGGCGCATGTTCTCCCACGGGAACGTGCCGTCCATGTACTTGAGCGCCCGCGCGCGGAATTCGCCCTGCGCCAGCTCGCGGACGCTGTCGACGAAGCGCCGCTGGTCGTCCGATAGGCTGAGGAACACGGGCCTTCTCCTGTTGCCGCCACGGGCCTGGAACCTACATCTTATAGGGTAGAGGTTGATAGGGTAGCCGCCCGGTGCCGGCTGCCTGCGCGCTGGTTCCAGGAACCGCTCCGGATGCGTTGCGGCCAATGATCACGACGCACTTCTTCGCCGATCCCGACTTCCTGGAGCTGTTGCAGTTCTGGGATGCCAGCCGCGGCGGCCGCCCCCTGCCGGACTGGAGCGGCGACATCGCCGTGATCCCGCACGGGCTGCTGCCCAACCTGATCATCTCCGACCGCCACGCCGAGCCGGTCTACCTCTATGTCGGGGCGGAATGCGTGCGCCGCTGGGGCAGCGATCCGACCGGCCGGCGCATCTTCAGCGAGGTGCTCACGGGCGCGCATCGCCGTTACATCCAGTCGGTCGGCGACGAGGCGATGGCGCGCCGCGCGCCGGTGTTCTCGACCGCCATCTACCAGGGCACCGGCGCGATGATCATGACCGGCCGGCTCTACGCGCCGTTTACCTATCGCGGCTCGACCGATCCCCTGATGATGTTCACCCTGCAGTTGTTCAAGGGGTCCGAGCGCAAGCTGCGCGAGATCGGCATCGGCGCGATCGTGCACGAGATCCGCCGCGACATGATCGCCGAGGTGCCTGACCTGTGCACGCGGCTCGAGGACGCGCGGCGCGACTACCAGATCTCGCGCCACACCCATCAGCGCTCGCTCGCCCGCGACATCGAGCGCATCGCGCGCGAGCTCACCGGCACCGCCCTGATCCCGCTGCCTTGCATCGAGGAGCCCGATACGGTCGCCGGCGTGTGACGGCCGCTTGCGAAGAAACCCGCCGGGGACCGCCCAATGGGGTAGAGTTGGCGAAGGCTCGTCACTCGCGGTCGCTCGGATGCTGACCACCCACTTCTTCGCCGATCCGATCTTTCTCGAGATGCTGCAGTTCTGGGACGCCAGCCGCGGCGGTCGCGCGTTGCCCGACTGGAGCGGCGATCTCGCGGTGATCCCGCGGGGCCTGCTGCCGCACCTGATCGTCTCGGATCGGCGGGGCGAGCCGAGCTATCTCTATGTCGGCGCGGAATGCATCCGCCGCTGGGGCAGCGATCCGACCGGCCGCCGTGCCTACGGCGACGTACTGCTCGGCGCGCATGCCCGCTATCTGCAGTCGATCAGCAACGAGGCGCTAGCGCATCGCGCGCCGGTGTTCTCGGCGGCGGTCTATCAGCCCGATGCCGCCAACATGCTGATGACCGGGCGACTCCACGCGCCCTTCACCTATCGGGGCTCGGCGGAGCCGGTCATGATGATGACGCTCCAGCTGTTCAAGGGCTCGGAAAGCGAGCTGCGCAAGATCGGCCTGTCCGGCATCGTGCACGAGATCCGCCGCGATCTGATCGCCCGCGTGCCCGACCTGTGCACCCGGCTCGAGGACGCGCGGCGCGACTATCAGATTTCGCGCCACACCCACCAGCGCACGCTCGCCGCCGACGTCGAGCGGATCGCGGGCGAACTCGCGGGCAGCGCGCTCGTCTCGCTGCCGTGCTTCGAGGAGCCCGATCCGATTCCGGGCGTGTGACGCGCCCGCTGACCAAGAAACCCCGCCGGAAAACCCCCCGATGGGGGTAAAGTGGGCAGGCGCCCATGCTGACCACCCACTTCTTCGCGGACCCCGATTTTCTCGAGATGCTGCTGTTCTGGGACGCCAGCCGCGGCAGCCGGAGCCTGCCCGATTGGAGCGGCGATCTCGCCGTGGTGCCGCGCACCTTACTGCCCAACCTGATCATCTCCGACCGCCGCGGCGAAGCGACCTATCGCTATGTCGGCGCCGAATGCATCCGGCGCTTCGGCAGCGACCCGACCGGCAAGCCCGCCTACGGCGACATTCTGCGCGGCGCGCACGCCCGCTATCTGCAGTCGGTCAGCGAGGAGGCGCTGACCCGGCGTGCGCCGATCTTCTCAGCAGCGGTCTATCAGCCGGATCCCGCCAACCTGATCATGAGCGGCCGGCTGCATACGCCGTTCACCTATCGCGGGTCGGCTGGGCCGAACTTCATCTTCGCGGTGCAGCTGTTCAAGGGCTCGGATCGGGTGGTCGCCCGGACCGAGGGCTTCGTTCACGAGATCCGCCGCGACCTGATCGCGCAAATACCCGAGCTGCATTCGCGCCTCGAGGATGCGCGGCGCGCCTACCAGATTTCCCGCCAT
>JACQAI010000092.1 GCA_016195115.1 Pseudomonadota bacterium | reverse complement strand
CGGTGCCGCGGTGCGGCGGCTCGTGCCCAACGCGCGCGCCGTCGACGATGTCGGGCCGGGTTTCTTCGCGGCGCTGGTGGCGCACCACATCGAGCCGGCGCGTCCGGCCTGGTTTCTGCTCAATGCCCACGGTGCCGGCGACACCTATTTGGTCGGCGCGCTGGCGCGGCAGTTCCGTCGTCACCACGGCGCCGCTGCGCCGCGGCTCGCCATGGTGGTCAAGGAAGCGCATCTGCCGATCGCGCAGATGTTCGGTGACGCGATCGACGACATCTACGTCGCGCCCGACGATTATCTGCGGCGCGCGCGCGCCCACCAGGCGCGCCACGGCTTGCGGCCGACCTTCGGCCCACAGCAGGGCATGCTGGCGCATCCCGCGTGTCTTACCGATGCACCGATCGAACAGCTGGCCCTGATCGGTGGCGTCTCGCGCATGCACCTGTTCGGTACGGTGTTGCGTCTGCCGCTGCCGCCGGCCCCGGACCTGCCGACGATACAGCCGGAATGGCGCGAGACCGCGCTGCGCGAGGCCGAGCGGCTCGGCATCGTGCCCGGGCGATCGGTCGTCCTGGTGCCCGACGCCGACACCTGGCCGGCGCTCGGCGACGCGTTCTGGGAACGGCTCGCCGCGCGGCTCACCGGCTTGGGATGGACCGTGCTCACCAACCTGGCGGGCTCGGTGGGTGGCGGACGCCGCACCAAGCCGTTCGGCGACTCGGTTGGGCTCGATGTGCCGATCGGCGTGTTCCTGCCCCTGGTCGAGTGCGCGGGCTGGGTGATCGGCTCGCTGTGCGGGCTGATGAGCCTGATGGTCAGCGCGCGCACCGACTGCAAGAAGACCGTGGTCGGACGGTCGCCCGAGGCCGGCAGCGCCTTCACGGTCGACGGCATCGCGCTGGCCAACGCCTACCCGTACGGCCTGCAGCGGACGTTCGACGGCGCGGACTATGACGTCGAATACGTCGACGCGCGCGCCGAGCTCGCGATCGAGACGTTGGTCGAGGAGATCGCGCAGGGCCGCAACGCCGGTTTCAACTACCGCGCGTCGCGCGAGCCGGCGACGCGCATGCGCATCGACGTCGCGCCCGGCGATGTCGTCGACAAGATGACCATCCTCGAGGTCAAGCTCGAGAAGCTGCCGGCGGACAAGCGCGTCACCATCCTGGGCGAGCTGGCGTGGGTGCGTCACGCACTGGTCGCGACCTACGGCCCGTTGACCGGCGAGCTCAAGGCGGCGGCCGATCGGCTGCGCGACCTCAACCGCGGCGCCTTCGACGTCAACGAGGTGGTCTATCAGGATTTCGACGACCCGGCGTTCCTCAAGCAGGCCGCCGCGGGCGAGATCGCCGGCATCGAGGAGCGCGTCGCCGCGTGCATCACCAATTTCCTGCGCGGCGTCGGCTTCAATCGCGAACGCATCCTGGTCAAGAACCGGATCAACGCGCTGCTCAACTGCGACTGGATGGAGCGGCGGTCGTTCGTCGACCGCGGCTAGCCCGGATCCGCCGCGGCATCGTTAGAGCTTTTTTAACGATAAATCGGGTATCGTCACGAGTTCTAGCCGTACCCGCAGGGGTGAGGAATGCCCGGCGTTTCGCAGCCGACGAGCCGTTGGGAGGATCCCGCGGAGGATGCCATCTATCGCGCCGAGCTCGCCGCGGGCTCGCGCATTCTTCGGCTGCAGGATCGTTCGGTCGAAACCTACCGGTTCGACCCCGCCCCCTATCGCCTGGCGGAGTTGATCACCGAGCTGCTGGTCGAGAAGGGCTTCCTCACCGCGGCGGCGGCCGAGCGCCTGGACGATCTCACCCAGCTGCACCGCTTTCTGCCGCGCACCGCGATGACGTTGGACACCAGCGAGGTCAACGACGTCAGCCGCTCGTTCTTCGACACCAGCCCGGCTTTCGAGGACGCCTATCGGCGATGGATCCGCGACGCGGTGGTGCGCGGGGTCGTCCACGCCGATTGCCTGTTCCAGCGCGCGCCGACCATCCGGTTCCATTTTCCCCATCAAGACGGCTGCTTCTGGCATCCGCGCATCCACAACGATCTGATGCTCGGCCACCCGCCGCAGGAGATCAACGTCTGGCTGCCGCTGGCCCGCACCCGGGAGACCAGCGGCATGCGCATCGCGCCGCTCGAGCCGAGCCTGGCATTGCTGGAGGCGTTCGACCACGACTACGCGCGCATGGCGCGCAGCGGGCAAGACGATCCGGATTTCCGCCGCCGCTTTCAGGATGTCAGCGCGCCGGTCGAGTTGAACTACGGCGAGTTCATCCTGTTCGAACCGCGCTGCCTCCACGCCCCGCAATACAACGTTACCGAGCTGACGCGGGTCAGCTTGGATTTCCGCATCATTCCCGTCGAGGATTACGAGGCGATGCAGTTGCCCTACCGGGGCACGGGGCGGCGGCGCATGCCGTTCGCGCGCGGCGCTTATTATGACGAGCTGAGCGCGCTGGGGGTGGGCGATCGCGCCCGCGCCGCGCCCGCACGCCTGAACGAGGCGCAGCGGTAGCCGACTCCCGCGGTGGCGGCGAGCGCGCGGCCGGGGTTCCGTGACGTCGCCGGGACTCCGCCATGGACCTGAGTAGCCTCGTCGCCCACGCCGAAGAGCTTTACCAGCAGCGATCCTGGGTGTCGGCGCAACTGCTCTATGAGCGGATCACGGCGCTCGACCCGAGTTTGGCGGTTCGCCTGTCGCTGCCGCTCGCGAGCGCGCATTGCGCCATCGAGACGGCGAAACCCGATCAGCTGGACGACGTTGTGTCCGAGCGCGCCGCCGTCATCGATCGAGCATCGCTGATCGGCCGCCTCGACCAGTTGCGCCGGCGCACCGGCGAGCTTTGCGCCGCCGGCGACTTCCGGCGCGCATCCCGTCTGCTCCGGCTGACGGCGCTTTATGACTGGTCGATCGGCTACACCTACAAGACCAGCATCACCGATACACGATCGGATTGTTGCGCGCTGTTGGCCCGGCCGCCGGCCGATCGCGACCCGCCGTTCATCGCCGAGCAGGCGTTGTCCGATGATGCCCTCGCACGGGCCGTCGAAGGTTGTCGCGGCATGCGCCTGCTCCTCGTGTTCCCGACCACGACGCCGCAAGCCGTGCGCTGGACGATGAGCGCCGAAGCGCTCGGCCTGGCGCTCCGCACGTTCGATTCCTGGGTACCCAAGCCAGGGGTCTCGGCCGAAGGCTACGCGGCCAGCCTCGAGGCGGAGATCAACGACTTTCGGCCCGCGGTCATTGCCTTCCAGAACCTGTTCGAGACCGGGATAACGAGCCATGACGCGGTCGCCGACGGCGTCGCCGCGGTGCTCGAGACGGCGCGTCGCAAGCTCGGCTGCCGCGTCGTCAAGATCCTGACGGACGGCTGGTATCAGGCCGGATCCGGCGGGACATATCGGGGCCTGGGGCATGCCGTCGACCTGGTGCATCACTGCCATCCGACGATTCTCGAGCGGGCGTCGGCGGACGAGCTGGCGGCGACCTTCTGCTATCCGCTTCCGTCACTCCTGCCGCAGCCGAGCGTCGCCTACGACGAGATCCCGCGCGCCGCCTTCGCGGGCGGCGTCGATCTCGTCAGCCCGGCGCGCCTGGTGTGGTGGGCCGAGCTCGGCAAGCGCGCGTTGCCGATCGACTTCGACTTCTGGGTCTCGGCCGGCACGCCGCGGCCCTATGTCTCCGAGGCCGAGTACGCCAACCAGCTGCGCCGTTATCGGATCACGATCAATCCGACCCGCCGCTCGACCGGGGCGACGATCATGGTCGGCCGATCGCTCGAGACCGCGGTGTCGGGCGGCTTCCTGCTCGAGGAGGACTCGGTCGACACCGCGTATTTCTTCAAGCGCGGCTTGCACTACATGCCGTTCCAGACCATCGGCGACATCGAGGAGATCCTGGGCGCGCTGTTCGACGACCACGAGCGGCGCGCGCGGGTGGCGCAAGCGGCCCAGCAGTGGAGCCGAAGGTACTTTACCGGCCAGTATTTCTGGGCCGGGCTGGTGAGCCGCGCGACCGCGAGCTAGACGAGCTTCCTCGGCTCAGCGATCGCGCGTGCCGGATCGCGCCCTAGCGCGCGGTCCAGCCGCCGTCGACCGTGATCGGCACGCCGGTGATCGAGCGCGCGGCCTCCGAGCACAGGAACAGCGCGGTGTCCGCGATCTCCTCGACCTCGATGAAGCGCTTGGTCGGCTGCGAGCCCAGGATGATCTCCTTGATGACCCGGTCGCGCGGCAGGTTGTTGGCCTTGGCCTGCTCGTCGATCTGGCCCTCGACCAGCGGCGTACGCACGAAGCCGGGGCAGATCGCGTTGCACGTGATGCCGATCTCGGCGGTCTCGAGCGCCACCGTCTTGGTCAGGCCGAGCACGCCGTGCTTGGCGGTGACGTAGGCGCCCTTGAACGGCGAGGCGACCAGGCCGTGCGCCGACGCGACGTTGATGATGCGGCCCCACTTGCGTTTCTTCATGCCGGGCAGCGCCGCGCGAATGGCGTAGAAGTTCGACGACATGTTGATCGCCGTGATGGCTTCCCAGCGATCGATCGGGAACTCGTCGATCGGCTGCACGGTCTGGATGCCGGCGTTGTTGACCAGGATGTCGACCGAGCCGAACTCCTTCTCGGCGGTCGTCACCATGTCGGTGACCTGCTGGCCCTTCGACATGTCGGCCGGCGAGTAGCTGCACTTGATCTTGTAGGTGCTCACCAGTCCGGCACGTTCCTTCTCGATCTGAGCCGCGTCGCCGAAGCCGTTGATCACGACATTGGCCCCCGCGCGCGCCAGCGCGTGGGCGATGCCGAGGCCGATGCCGCTGGTCGAGCCGGTCACGATAGCGGTCTTGCCGCGCAGGTCGATTCCCGAGAGAACTGCCGACTTCGCGGCGGTCGTGGTGTCTGGGCTCATGTTCCCCTCCTGGCTGGCCGGTGGGCCGGGTCGGGCCGTGCGGCCCACCGCCACTCTATAGCATGATCCTTGCCGATTCGCTGACGCCGAGCGGCCCCGGCCGGATCGCGGCAATCCGCTGCACCACCGCGGGGCGCGGCCGCTCGATCAGGCCGTTTTCATAGGCCACGACCATGAGCTGGCCCCGGACGGCCTCGAGCAGCTCGCCCGGCAGCAGCAGGAAATCGGGGTTTTGCGGCCGGCCGTGGCGCTCGTGGCCGCGCGCGAAGGTCTCGTAGAGGAGCCAGCCCCCCGGGGCGACGGCACCGGCCAAGGCCGCCAGCAACGGCCGCCACAGATAGTTGGTCACGACCACCCCGGCGAACTGCCGGGCACCGAGCGGCCACGGGCCGCCGGCCTCGAGATCGGCCTGGATCAGCTCGACGCCGGCGGTGCCGGCGAGGTCGGCGACCCCCGACAGCTCCCGGTCGACGCCGGTCACCGGGTGGCCGAGGCCGTGAAAATGCCGCAGATGGCGGCCGCCGCCGCACGCCACGTCGAGCACCGGGCCGGCCGGGAGCGCCGCCGCGAACCGCCCGACCCAGCTTGAAATCGTTGATTTGGTGTGCAAATTGCTGGGTCCCGGCGGGTTGCGGGTTGTCGTGCGCGCGGCGCGTGCCAAGATGGTAACGTAATCCTGACGGGTTGGCCGGGCCGAGGATGGCGACCGAATGATCGTCTACGAGCTCAAATGCTCAAGCGGGCACGTGTTCGAGGGCTGGTTCCGCGACGCTGCGGCGTTCGATCGCCAGGCCGCCGCCGGCAAGGTCGCCTGCGCGGTGTGCGGCGACAGCCAGATCGCCAAGGCGCCGATGGCGCCGCGCCTGGCCAAGCGCCGGGATGCCGCGCCGGCCGAGACCAAGCCGGGCTTGCCGCCCGAGGCGGCCAAGCTCCTGGCCGATCTGCGCGAGAAGGTCGAAAGCGAGTGCGACTATGTCGGCGAACGCTTCGCCGACGAGGCGCGGCGCATGCACTACGGCGAGGCCGAGAAACGCGGCATCTACGGCGAGGCCTCCGACCAGCAGGCCAAGGAGCTGGTCGACGAAGGCATCGAGGTCAAGAAGATCCCCTGGGTGCCGCGCGGCGACGCCTGAGGCGGCGTCGCGCCCGTGACTCCTCAGTCCCCGCGTGCGCGGGGATGCAGCGACGCGTCCCTAAGCGCGCTGGACCAGCTCGATCTTGTAGCCGTCGGGATCCTCGACGAACGCGATCACCGTGGTGCCGTGCTTCATCGGGCCGGCCGGGCGCGGAATCTTGGCGCCGGCCTTGGCGAGGCGGTCGCACGCCGCGTAGACGTCGGGCACGCCGAGCGCGACGTGGCCGTAGCCGTCGCCCAGATTGTACGGCGCGTGATCCCAGTTGTGGGTCAGCTCGAGCACCGCATGGGTCGTCTCGTCGCCGTAGCCGACGAACACGTTGGTGAACTTGCCCTCGGGATAGTCGGTGCGGCGCAGCAGCTTCATGCCGAGCAGCTCGGTGTAGAACTTGATCGAGCGATCGAGGTCATGGACCCGGATCATGGTGTGCAGCATGCGCGCCTTGCCGAGCGTGGCCGGGGCGTCCGTCTTGGCAGCGGGGGTATCCATGGCCGGGTTCCTCCTACGGGAATCGAGCGTACACCATATAGTTCACCGCGAGGTCGCGGCTCAACGTCCATTCGCGGCCGAACGGATCGAAGCTGATGCCGGTGAGCTCGCCGATCTCGAGGCCGTGGCGGCGCAGCGCCGCGGCGAGCTCGGCCGGGCGCACGAACTTGTCCCAGCGATGGGTGCCGCGCGGCAGCCAGCCGAGCACGTACTCGGCGCCGACGATCGCCAGCGCCCACGCCTTGGCGGTGCGGTTGAGCGTCGCGACGATCATCGCGCCGCCGGGTGCCAGCAGCCGCGCGCACGCGCCGATGAACGGCTCGGGCGCCACGACGTGCTCGACCACCTCGAGATTGAGGATGGCATCGAAGCGCTCGCCGCGGGCGACCAAGTCCTCGGCGGCGGCGTGGCGGTAGTCGATTGCGAGGCCGGCGCGGGCGGCGTGCAGGCTCGCCACCGCGATGTTGCGCGCGGTCGCGTCGATGCCGACGACGGTGGCGCCGAGCCGCGCCATCGGCTCGGCGACCAGGCCGCCGCCGCAACCGATGTCGAGCACGCGCAGCCCGGCGAGCGGCGTCAGCGCCGCCGGGTCCCGCGCGAAGTGCCGGACCAGTCGGTCGCGGATGAAAGCCAGGCGCACCGGATTGAACTGATGGAGCGGCCGGAAGCGGCCGTTGGGGTCCCACCAGTCGTCAGCCAGCGCGGCGAAGCGGGCGACTTCGTCGGGATCGACGCTGCTGGTGGCCGACGCCCCGGGCGAGGGTTGCATGGTGATGCCGAACACGACCGGTCGGGTGTCACGAGGCCGACGCTTTGCGCAAACGGCCGATCAGAGTATGTATAGCCGCCCCGCCCGGCGGCAACCCGCAATCGCCCACAAGTCCTGGACCCTGGACGGCCCGTAATGGCGCGCATCGTGATGAAGTTCGGCGGCACCTCGGTCGCCGATCTTGACCGGATTCGCAACGTCGCATTGCGCGTCAAGCGCGAGGTCGATGCCGGCCACGAGGTCGCGGTCGTGGTCTCGGCGATGGCGGGCGTGACCAATCAGCTGGTCGATTGGGTGACCGGCACCGCGACCCTGCACGACGCCCGCGAGTACGACGTCGTGGTCGCCACCGGCGAGCAGGTCACCGCCGGGCTGACGGCGTTGGCGCTGCAGGCGGTCGGCGTGCCGGCGCGCTCGTGGCTCGGGTGGCAAATCCCGCTGCGCACCGACGGCGTGCACGGCAAGGCGCGCATCCAGGCGGTCGACACCGCGGAGCTGATCCGGCGCTTCGCCGACGGCCAGGTCGCGGTGGTGGCGGGCTTCCAGGGTGTCGGCCCGGACACCCGGATCACCACGCTCGGGCGCGGCGGCTCGGACACCTCGGCGGTGGCGCTGGCGGCCGCGCTCGGCGCCGACCGCTGCGACATCTTCACCGACGTCGACGGCGTCTACAAGGCGCGCAAGCTCGATAGGATCACCTACGAGGAGATGCTCGAGCTGGCCTCGCAGGGCGCCAAGGTGCTGCAGACGCGCTCGGTCGAGTTGGCGATGAAATACCGCGTGCGCACCCAGGTGCTGTCGAGCTTCAGCGATGCTCCCGGCACCCTGGTCGTCGATGAGGATGAGATCGTGGAGCAGGAGCTCGTCAGCGGCATCGCCTACTCGAGGGACGAGGCCAAGATCACCTTGACCAAGGTCGCCGACCGGCCGGGCGTCGCCGCCGGCATCTTCGGCCCGCTCGCCGAGGCGGCGGTCAACGTCGACATGATCGTCCAGAACATCTCGGCCGACGGCAAGACCACCGACTTGACCTTCACGGTCAACCGCGCCGATCTCGAGCGTGCCGTCAAGATCCTCGACGACCGCAAGGCCGCGCTCGGCTTCGACACCGTGCTGCCGGACAGCAACGTCGTGAAGGTCTCGGTGATCGGCGTCGGCATGCGCAGCCACGCCGGCGTCGCGCTCACCATGTTCCGCACGCTCGCCGAGAAGGGCATCAACATCCAGGTGATCTCGACCTCGGAGATCAAGGTCAGCGTGCTGATCGCGGCCGACTACACCGAGCTCGCGCTACGCGCGCTGCACAGCGCCTACGGGCTGGACGCGGCGTAGGCGTCGATGGCGCACAGCGAGGACCTCGAGCAACTCGACCGCCTGTGGCGACGCGGCCGCACGTTCCTCGGCGCGCGCTACGCCATCATGGGCGGCGCCATGACCTGGGTGTCGGAGCGCAACCTGGTCGCGGCGATCTCGAACGGCGGCGGCTTCGGCGTCATCGCCTCGGGCTCGATGTCGCCCGACATCCTCGCGGCCGAGATTGCCGCGACCGCCGCGCTTACCGATAAGCCGTTCGGCGTCAATCTCATCATCATGCATCCCGAGCTCGAGCAGCTGGTCGACGTCTGCTTGGCCCAAGGCGTCGGCCACATCGTGCTCGCGGGCGGGCTGCCGCCGTCGTCGATCATCCGCCGGATCAAGGACGGTGGCGTCAAGGCGATGTGCTTCGTGCCGTCGATGATGGTCGGGCGCAAGCTGGTGCGCACCGGCGCCGATGCGCTGATCATCGAAGGCATGGAGGCGGGCGGCCATATCGGCCCGGTCGCGACCTCGGTGCTGGCGCAGGAGGTGCTGCCGGCGATCCGCGACGTGCCGGTGTTCGTCGCCGGCGGCATCGGGCGCGGCGAAGCGATCCTGTCCTACCTCGAGATGGGCGCGTCGGGCTGCCAGCTCGGCACTCGTTTTGTTTGTGCAACCGAATCGATCGCCCATCCGCGTTTCAAGCAGGCTTTCATCCGCGCCGATGCACGCGACGCCGTGCCGTCGATCCAGCTCGATCCGCGCTTTCCCGTGATCCCGGTGCGCGCGCTCGCCAACCAGGCCACCGACCTGTTCCTCGAAAAGCAACGCACGGTGATCGAGCGCTTCAACCAAGGCGAGCTGTCGCAGCGCGCGGCCCAGCTCGAGATCGAGCACTTCTGGGCGGGCGCGCTGCGTCGCGCCGTCGTCGAGGGCGACGTCGAGGGCGGCTCGCTGATGGCCGGGCAGAGCGTCGGCCTGGTGACGCAGGAGCAGTCGACCGCGGCGATCCTCGCCGAGCTGGTCGATCAGGCCACCGCCTCGCTCGCGGGTCGCGTCCGCAGAGAGGCGGCCTCCTGATGGCGGAGGTCGCGGGCTGGACAGGTTCGCGGCGCCTCCTCAAGCGGCTACGCGACGTGATGGCCACCGAGGCCACGGCGCAGGACCGGCTCGATCGGATCGTGCGCCTGATCGCCGCCGACATGGTCGCCGAGGTCTGCTCGGCCTATCTCTTGCGCGCCGGCGAGATGCTCGAGCTGTTCGCCACCGAAGGCCTCAACCCCGACGCCGTGCACAAGACGCGGCTGCGGGTCGGCGAAGGCCTGGTCGGCGACATCGCCGCGCACGCGCGGCCGCTGGCGCTGGCCGACGCCTGGTCGCATCCCAATTTCGCCTACCGCCCGGAGACCGGCGAGGACATCTACCAGTCGCTGATGGGCGTGCCGATCCAGCGCGGCGGCCGTGTGCTCGGCGTGCTCGCGGTGCAGAACCGGACCTCGCGCGCCTACACCGACGAGGAGGTCGAGACCCTCGAGACCATCGCCATGGTGCTGGCCGAGCTGGTCGCGACCGGCGAGCTGGTCGATCCCGCCGAGGCGCAGGGCACGCAGGTCGAGATCGCGCAGCGCCGGCTCGAGGGCGTGCGGCTCAACGGCGGCCTGGCGATCGGCAACGCCGTGCTGCACCGGCCGCGCATCACGATCCGCCAGATGATCGCCGAGGATCCCAAGGCCGAGCTCGAGCGCCTCCGCGGGGCCGTGACGGTCATGCATACCGCGCTCGACCACATGCTCGCCGCCGACGACCTGGCGAGCACGGGCGAGCACCGCGAGGTGCTCGAGACCTACCGCATGTTCGCGGAGGATCGCGGCTGGCTCAATCGGATCCGCGAGGCGATCCGCACCGGCCTCACCGCCGAGGCGGCGGTCCAGAAGGTGCAGAACGACATGCGCGCGCGGCTGCGCGAGGTCACCGATCCCTATCTCAAGGAGCGCCTGCACGATCTCGAGGATCTGACCAACCGTCTGCTCGCGCATCTTTCGGGCGCGATCGCCGAGCCGCCCGTCATGCTGCCCGACGACATGGTGCTGGTCGCCCGCTCGATGGGGCCGGCGGAGCTGCTCGACTACGATCGCAAGCAGCTGCGCGCGTTGGTGCTCGAAGAGGGCTCGAGCACCAGCCACGTTGCGATCGTCGCGCGCGCGCTCGACATCCCCGTTGTCGGCCGGATTGCTGGCGTGCTCGACCGCGTCGACCCGAACGACGCGATCGTGGTCGACGGCGACAACGCCCAGGTGTTCCTCAGGCCCGGCGAGGACGTGCTGCAGAGCGCGCGCGAGAACCTGCGGGTGCGCGCCGAGCAGAGCGCGCGCTACGAGGCGCTCAAGGCCCTGCCGGCGATCACGCGCGACGGCGAGGCGGTCTCCCTGCTGCTCAATTGCGGCCTCATGATCGACGTCTCCAGCCTCGATGCCACCAACGCCGCCGGGGTCGGCCTCTATCGCACCGAGATCGCCTTCATGATGCGCGCCACCTACCCCGACGTGGCGACCCAGACCCAGCTCTACAGCCGCATCCTCGATCTTGCCGGCGACCGCCCGGTGACGTTTCGCACGCTCGACGTCGGCGGCGACAAGGTGCTGCCCTACTTCAACGCCGGCATCGACGAGAACCCGGCGATGGGCTGGCGCGCGATCCGCATCGCGCTCGACCGCCCGGCCGTGCTCAGCCATCAGCTGCGCGCGATGATCGCGGCGGCGGCCGGGCGCCGCCTGGTCGTGATGTTTCCGATGATCGCCGAAGTCGCCGAGTTCGACCAGGCGCGCGCCATCCTCGACGCCGAGCTGCAGCGCGCGGCGCGCAGCGGTGCCGGCGCGCCGCAGGCGGTGCGCGTCGGGGCCATGCTCGAGGTGCCGGCGCTGATGTGGCAGACCAAGGCGCTGCTCGAGCGCGTCGATTTCTTGTCGATGACCCTGTGCGGCGAGATGGCGAGCCGGCCGATCGAGGCGCTGGCGCTGCTCGGCATCGGCTTGCGCAGCCTGTCGATGCCGCCGGCGGCGATCGGCGCGGTCAAGATGATGACCCGGAGTCTCGACGTAAAGCGGCTCGCCCGCTTCCTCGATCGCCTGATCGATTCGCCCCAACACAGCCTGCGCGAGATGCTGCGCGCATACGCCCGCGATCACGGCGTGGCGCTGTAACCTGCCGCGCTCCTCTTTTCAGGCGCTCGCGGGGCTTCGCCCCTGCCGCGCGAGCGTAACGGTTGCGCCGGTGGTGGCGCGCTTGTTAAGACCCACAGCGAAATCTTAATCTCTCCCTGGCTCAGTCGAATGGTGGCCATGCAGCCCCAAGACGAACCGCCGTTCGACACGAAAGAAGAACGGGCGCCGCCTGATCAGACCGTGGGGGCGGCATTGCGCGCGGCGCGCCTGAGGCTCGGCAGCGAGCTGACCGAGGTCGCCGCCATCCTGCGCATCCGGGCGCCCTTTCTGCAGGCCATCGAGGACGGTCAGTTCCAAGCCTTGCCCGGCCTGCCCTACGCCATCGGGTTCGTGCGCACCTACGCCGAGCATCTCGGGCTCGACGGCCCCGAGATGGTCCGCCGCTTCAAGTCGGAGGCCGCCGGCTTGGAACGCAAGACCAGCCTCAGCTTCCCGACGCCGCCACCCGAGGGCCGCGTGCCCGGCACCACGGCGTTGCTGGTCTCCCTGGTTGCCCTCACCGTTGTGTTCACTGGTTGGTATTTCTACCAGGGCGGCACCGAGCGTCTGGTGCCGCGCGTGCCCGAGGTCCCCGAGCGCCTGGCCAACCCCTCGAGCTCGGTGCCAGCCTTCAACGTGGGCGGGCTCGGCGAAACGCCGGCCGATCCGGCGTCCACCGGCGCGAGCACGCCGCTGCCACCGACGCCGGGCCCGTCGGTCGCCGCGACCGCGGCCGCCCCGGTGGCGCCGGTCCCGGCGGCGGCACCTGCGATCGCGGTCAGCCCACCCCCGGCGCTCGGCACCGACGCGGCGTTGCCGCCGCCGCCGGGCGATCCGACCCGCCGGCTTGCGGCCGTGCCGCCCCCGGTTGCCGCGACCTCGCCGGCCGCCGTGGTGCCGCCCCCGGTCGCCGCCACGGCGCCGCCGCCGTCGCTCGCCGCGGCCGCGCCCGCCGAGGCCGAGGACGGTCCGCCGCCCGATC
>JACQAI010000663.1 GCA_016195115.1 Pseudomonadota bacterium | reverse complement strand
TGGAAGATCTGGTCGACCTCGCCGCTGACCTGGGCGATCGCCGCGCCGACCGCGTTGGCGACCGCCTGGTGCTCGACGTGCACGACCTCCGACACCCCGGGCAGCTTGTCGGGCACCAGAAAGCAGCCGCCACCGACCGCGATCAGCGGCACCGGCGCGGCGTCGGTCTTCATGCGGTCGATGCCCTCCTCGAGCATCGCGGCGATGCGCTTGATCACGTCGCGAACGATCCCGGCCGACAAGTGGCGCACGCGCTGGGGATCGCCGAGCTCGATCAACCCGGCGGCAACCGCGACGTCGGTCGCGGTCAGTTCGCTTCCGCCAAACACCAGCGCGCGCTCGGTGATCTGGTAGCCGACGCTCTGCGGTCCGACCGCGAGCGGCGCCTCTTGCACCAGGCTGCCGCCGCCGAGACCGAACGACAGCAGGTCGGGCATGCGGAACAAGGTGCGCACGCCGCCGATCTCGACCACCGCGTTGGCCTCGCGCGGAAAGCCATGACGCAGCTGGCCGATGTCGCTGGTGGTGCCGCCGACGTCGACCACCATGGCGTCCTGGACGCCCGACAGGAACGCGGCGCCGCGCATCGAGTTGGTTGGGCCGGAAGCAAAACTGTAGACCGGGAAGACTTCGGCGAACTCGGCCAGCATCACGGTGCCGTCGTTCTGGGTGAGATAGAGCGGCGCCTCGATGCCGCTCTCGGCCAACGCGGTCTGGAACGCGCGCGTGGTGTGGCGCGCCAGGTCGGCCAGGCAGGCGTTGAGCAGGGTGACGTTCTCGCGCTCGAGCAGCCCGATGCGCCCGAGATCGTGCGAGCAGGTGATGCGGACGTCCGGGCATTCTTGGCGCAGGATCTCGGCGGCGCGCGCCTCGCAGACCGAGTTGAGCGGCGAGAACACCGCGGCGATCGCGGCGGCGCGCAGCCCGAGCGCGCGGATGCGCCGCGCCGCGTCGCGCATGCCTTTTTCATCAAAAGGTACGATCGGCCGGCCGTCGAACTCGTGGCCGCCCTCGAGCATGAAGATTTCGCCGCGCACCAGCTGGGCGAGGTCGCTCGGCCAGTCAACGAACGGCGGCAGCGACGCGCTCGCCGGCAGGCCGATGCGGATCGCCGCCACCTTCATGAGGTCGCGGCGCTGCACCACCGCGTTGGTGAAGTGGGTGGTGCCGATCATTACGGCGTCGAGCCCGGCGGCGGCAGTCGGTGCCGCCGCGACCAGCTGCGCCAGCGCCCGCTTGATGCCGGTCGTGACGTCCTCGGTGGTCGGCGTCTTGACCGCGTGGGCGACGCGGTCGTCGGCTAGCAGCACGGCATCCGTGTTGGTGCCGCCGACGTCGATGCCGATGCGCTTCATGAAAAGACCGAGCGAAAGTCCAGGTCGTAGCCGAAGGCGCGTGGGCCGACGTGCTCGAGACCCTTCGGCGTCAGGAGGATGGGCGGCGCCGGCAGCGCGATCACGGTGACGCGCTGGCCATAGCGCAAGGTCTCGGTGCCGATCGCGTTGCCCGTCACGGTGTCGAGCACGCAGATCAGGTCGGGGGTCATGACCGACGGCTCGTCATTGCGCCACCCCACCGCCCACTCGTTCTGGAACGCGAGCTTGAAGGTGGCGCCGCGATCGTCGTCGAGCCCTTCGAGGGTCGCGGTGCCGCGCAAAAAACCCTCGGTGGTGCGCCGCGCGATGTCCTGCACTTTGCCGCGGTACAAGAGCTCGCCGCCCTCGGCGGCGAGGATCGCGGCGATCGGATCGTCGTGGGCGCGACGCGCTGCCTGCACGGCCTGGCCGAGCCGGATCGCCTTGGTCTGGGTGTAAAGGATACCCCAGTCCTTGACCTCGCGGCCGGTGCGCGGCGCCTTGCAGGTCGCCGCCACCGAGCCGACCTCGACGCAGGCCTTGCGCGACAGGCGCTCCATCCACTTCCAGCTCGCCGCCGTCGCGACGATCACGGAATTGTCGCGCACGTCGGCCAGGGTCAGGGGGTACATCTTGAGGTCGGCGATCGCGAAGCTGGTCATCTGGGCCTCGGGAAAGGCGCGGCCCATGGCGTCGGCATCGACCACAGGCAATCCCAGGTGCGCTGCGCCCATCATCGGCTGGATCGCGTTGTTGCCGCCGATCTCGACCGACATGATGGCGCGGAACTTGGCGCCGATGTAGTCCTCCATCATGCGCACCGCCTTCGCCATGGTACGCGAGTCGGTCAGGCGCTCCTGGCCGACCAGCGGCGCGCCCATGTTCGAGACCACGGCGACCAGATCGTCGTCGGCCAGGTCCATCGGATCCATCAGCGCGACGCGATGGCCCTCGGCGTAGAGCTGGCGCATGTTGAGCAGGCCGAGATACGGGCTGCCGCCGCCGCCCGTGCCGAGGATCCAGGCGCCGATCGCCAGCGACTCGATCTCGTCGATCGAAATCGGACGCAATGCGCTCATTTGTAATCCGTCATCCCCGCGAAAGCGGGGATCCAGGAGCCGTGCGGCAGTGCTCGTGGCCCTGGATCCCCGCTTTCGCGGGGATGACGGTCCTTCTTTGGCAACGCCATCAATCCAACAGTTCCTGCACGGCGCGCGCGGCGCACGATAGGCCGAGCAGGGTACGCGCGCCCGTGATCCGGCGCACCGTGTGCTTCATCGCCGTCGTGTAGCTCATGCAGTCGAGGATCACGAGGTCGGGACGGCGTGCCGCCATGCGCTCGGCCGCGGCGGTGAGTTCGGCCGGCCCGTGGATCGGCAGCAGCGGCTCGACCACGATCTGCCAGGGTTGGTCGACCCATTTGTGCCGAACCTGATCGGCCTGCTCGGGCAGCGGCGTGAAGACGCCGAGCCGCCCACGCGGCAGCAGCGCCGCCGCCAGGCTGGTCAGCACCGCCGAGGGAAACACCACGGGCACGCGCGCCGTCAGCCCGGGGAACGCGCCGGTGCAGCACATCAGGGTGACGTCGGTGCCCTGGTCGGCCAAGCGGTCGAGCCGCGCCTGGGCGTGGCGCGCGACCGCCGCCTTGCTGATCACCACGCCGTCGCCGTTCGGCAGCTTGGTGAACAGCGTGTCGTCCGAGCCGCGCGGGGTCAGGCGATCGATCTCGGCACGGGCGAGGCCGTCGAGCGCGCCGACCAGCTCGATCGGCAGCGCGTCGCCGAGCACAAGCCGCAGCTCCGCCTCGATCTCGGGACGCGGCGCCTGGCCGATCACCACGACGCCGAGCGTGGCGCGCGTCGCCGTCGCGTCGCGCGGCTCGATTGTGATTGGGCTCGCCATGGCACTATCCTGACCCCAGAGACCTCGTCCACGCCATCGGCAAATTCGGTATTGGAGCCATGCCCGACAGCCCCGCCCCCGGCCGCACCGTCACGGCGACCGCGCTCAACGATTTCATCCGTGCCGCCTTCGAGGCCTGCCGCCTGCCGACCGCCGATGCCCAGCGGATCGCCGGCCTGATGGTCGAGGCCGACCTGATCGGCGCCGACAACCACGGCGTGTTCCGCCTGGCGCAATATGTGCGGCGAATCAAAGCCGGCGGCGTCGCGGTGCATGCCGACATCGCCGTGATCAAGGAGACCGACTCGACGGCGCTGGTCGACGGCGGCAACGCCATGGGCCACCTCGTGATGCACCGGGCGACCGAGCTCGCGATCGAGAAGGCGGCCCAGCGCGGCGTCGCCTGGGTCGGGACGCGCAACAGCAACCACGCCGGCCCCGCGGCGCTCTATGCCGCGATGCCGCTCAAGCACGACATGATCGGGCTCTACATCGCGGTCGGCAACGCCAACCACATGGCGCCGTGGGGCGGCATCGACATGCTGCTCTCGACCAACCCGATCGCGATCGCGGTGCCGACCCACGAGGAGCCGCCGGTCGTGCTCGACATGGCGACCTCGGTGGCGGCCTACGGCAAGGTCAAGGGCGCAGCGCAGCGGGGCGAGATGATGCCCGAGGGCTGGATGATGGACCGTCAGGGCCGGCCGATCACCGACCCGAAGCGGGCCGACGAGGGCTTCGTGCTGCCGATCGGCAGCTACAAGGGTTACGGGCTGGCGCTGCTGTTCGGTCTCCTGGCCGGCACGCTCAACGGCGCCGCCATGGGCAAGGATGTCGTCGACTTCAACGCCGACGACAAGTCGGCGACCAACACCGGCCAGCTGATCGTGGCGCTGCGCGTCGACGCCTTCGGTCCGGTCGAGGCGTTCAAGCGCTCGGTCGATCGGGTCGTCCGCGAGATCCGCAACTCGGCGCGGCTGCCCGGGGTCGAGACGATCCGCCTCCCGGGCGAGCAGAGCTACGCCAAGCGCCAAGCGCGCCGCGCCGGCGGCATCCCGCTCCATCCCAACCTGGTCACCCAGCTCGACAAGCTCGCCGACCAGCTCAAGATCGAGACGCTGCCGGCGGCATAACGGCTTTCACTACTCGTTCGTCATTGCGAGCGACGCCAAGCAATCCAGAAATGTGCGCCGCTGCTTCACGCTGGCCACAGACAGGCCCCTGACCTCAGGTCGCCGCACGACATCTTGGGCCATCGAGCGATCGGCGCCTCCCGATCACGGAACGGTGGTCACCGGCAATGGCGCAAGACTTATGAGCTTTTGCGAGACGCTGCCGAGCAGCAGCCCAGCGAGGCGCCCGGCGCCGCGCCTGCCGATGACGATGGCATCCGCCTTTTTTTCCCGTGCGATGTCTATGATTGTCCGCGCGACGTCGCCGGCGCGCGATTCGAGCTGGACCATGGTGACTCCGGCGCTTCGCGCCCGGTCTCCCGCCTTGGCCAGCGTCTCCGTCGATAGAGATGTCAGCAGCTCGTAGAGTCCGGCTTGCGGCGCTTGCGTGAAGCTCAGGGACGGTTTGTCCGGCAGGACATAGCCGTCGATGACATTTACGATCAAGAGGTCAGCACCATAGGCCTTCGCCAAACGCACGGCATAATCGACGGCGCGATCCCCACCATCGGACCCATCCGTCGCCACCAGGATGTGTTTCATCGTCCACTCCGTCCGCTGTCACATGACGAACGTGATGCGCGCGTCGCCAACGCTCCTCACAGGCGGGGGTCGAACCTCGATCTTGTGCTCCAATGCCGGCGTCGTCGTGCGCGGCCGACCAGCGCCTAGCCCGACCACGAGATGCAGTCTGCTGGTCCAGGCTCCTGAAAACTCAGCCAAGTGGAGACGGGCCGCATTGATCTCGATCAAATGTCTGGAGGTCAGCCGCCTTCAGCCGCGCCGGGTCGCCGTGCTTCGCCAGACCTTCGGGATTTGTCCTTGCCGCGGCGGCACGACGGGGATCGCGGCTCGAACTGGCGGCAATTTTGATCTAGAGACTGTCGCCGGCGTCTCCGTGGTGAATCGCTTTTCTCAGCGCACGCTCGCCAGACGCTTTAGCCCGGCTTCGAGGTCGGCGATCAGGTCGTCGACGTCCTCGAGGCCGATGTGCAGCCGCACCGATGGGCCCTGCCCTTGCCAGCGATCCGGCGAGCGCGCCTTCTCC
>JACQAI010000662.1 GCA_016195115.1 Pseudomonadota bacterium | reverse complement strand
CGCGCACCGAGTCGACCAGGCAGTAGAAATCGAACGCGGGGTCGCGCTTGAGCTCGTCGAGCACGTAGCGCGTCGCCTGGCGGCCGACCAGCTGGTTGGCCAGCACGATGCGCGAGAACCCCATGTCGCGGCAGACCTGGAGCTGCTGCGGCGTCGCCACCGTGATGGCCCAGGCGCCGTCGTCGAGCTGGCGCTGAAACAGCTGCGGGCTCATGGTCGTCTTGCCGTGCGGCGCGATCACGGCGCCCGAGCGCTGGAGGAAATCGCGCATCCAGGCGCCATTGTGCGCCAGCGCCGACTGCTTGAGCACCGCGACCGGCAGCGGCAGATCCTCGCGCAGCAGGTTCCAGCCACGCGCGCCGATCTCGTCGAGCCGAAACGGCGCGACGCCACCCGGCATGCCCTTGACCCGATGGTCGAGCAGGCTGGCGCCGAGCGCGTCGAGTCCCTTGGCAGCCGTCATGGCGATCACCCTGCGGCGCTAAAGCACGCCGTCGACGTTGTCGTAGCGCTTGACCACCTTGGGCAGGCGGCTGGTGCCGTCGTAGCACAGGATCACGGCGGAGTGCGCCATGTTGCCCTTGCCGTCCGACTTGTAGGTCATCGCCACGCCCTTGTGGGTCGTGGTCGCGAGCGCCTTGGCGACCGCCTCGGCGGACGTCGCCCCCTTGGCGATCGCGCCGAGCACCATCGTGGTGCCGTCGTACTGGCCGAGCGCGAAGGCGTCCGGCTCGGTGTTGAATTCCTTGCGGTACCGCGCCAGGAACGCGTCCATCTCGGGCGTGCCGCCGGAGATCGGCGACGAGCCGCTCTCGGCGCACACGCCCTTGAGCTCGGCCGGCTCGAGCAGCGCCGCGGTGCCGGGCTGATGCATCGCCGAGCCGGCCACGATCGGCAGCTTGAGGTTCATGGCGGCGGCCTGCTTGATGATCAGCGCGGTCGACGGCGCGTGCAGGTGCAGGACCAGCACGTCGGGCGTCGCCTGCTGGACCTTGCTGAGCAGCGGCAGCATGTCCTTGACCGTGACGTCGATCGCCTCGTCGAACACCACCGCGCCGCCGAGAGTCTTGACGTACTCGTTGAGCAGCGGCCGGCCGCTCTGGCCGTACGGCGTGGTTTGCACGACCAGCGCGATGCGCTTCTTGCCGAGCTCCTGGACGACGTAGCGCGCGTGCGCGGTCTTGGCCACCGGGTCGGCCGGAAAGAAGCGGAAGATGTACGGGCTGCCGAGCTCGGTGATACGGCCGGTGCCCGACACCGTGATGAGCGGCACCTTGCGCTCCTGGCCGAGCGGCACCAGCGCCAGGATCTGCGGCCCGAACATCGAGGCGCCCAGTGCGATGACGGGGCCCGAAGCCATCGCCTTCTCGAAGGCGTTGACCGCGACCTCGGGCGACTGCGCGGTGTCCGACACCGGCGCCGCGACCGTGACGCCCGCCGGGGCATTCTTCACCGCGAGCAAGGCGCCGTTGCGCTGGCTGGTGCCCTCGATCGACAGCACCCCGGTCAGCGGCACCAGCACCGGAAACACCACATCCGCGGCGTACGCGGACTGTGCGCCGAACACCAGTGCCACCACGATGCCGCATCGCAAGCCGCTCATGGGTCACCTCCGCGTCACGATCATAAATCAACTCCTCCCCCGTGCGCAGCATGGGGGAGGTATTTGTGAGAGTAGCGCGCGCGACCCCGGTGCTACTGCACGCTCGAACGGAGCGCGGCGGGCATGCCGGGGAGCTTGAGGTTCTTCTTGGTGTCGGTGACCTTGTCGCCGTCGACCTTGAAGACCACGACGTCGCGGTCGACGAAGTTGCCGACGTAGAGCCACTTGCCGTCGGGGCTGAAGCCGGCGCCCTCGGGCAGCTTGCCGACCAGGTGGTCGCTGACCCGGGTCAGCTTGGTGCCGTTGACCTTGTAGATCACGACCTTGCCCTGCGGATTGGCGAACCACGCGCCCTTGGCGACGCCGGCGCTACCGTTGAGCAGGATGGCGGCGACCAGATCGCCCGTGGGGCTGACCGCGATGCCCTCGGGCGCATCGCCGACCACGACCTTGTCGACCGCGCGCGGCGGGCTCGCCTGCAGGTCGATGATCGTCAGGGTGTCGACGTGGCCGTCCGAGGCGCCGCCATTGCCGTTGTCGGCGGTCACCGCGATGCGGCCGCCGCCGGCGATCACCAGGTTGTACGGCCACAGCCCGACCGGGATGTCGTACTTCAGGTAGGTCACCTTGCCGCCCTCGATCTCGAGCAGCGCGACCTTGTGGATGGTGAACTTGGCCGCAACCGCGCGCTTGCCGTCGGGCGTGAACGCCACCGCGGTCACCTGGTCGCCCATCGCCACGGTGTCGGTGACCTTGACCTCCTTGCCCTTGATCGACAGCACGCTGATCGAGTTGTCGGCGCGGTTGGTCACCAGCGCCATGTCGCCGGCGCGGTTGATCGCCATGCCCGAGGGTTGCTTGCCGACCTCGACCGTGGCGATCTGGACCGGCGGGTTGGCCTTGAGGTCGATGACGTAGACCTTGGTGTCGGGCCGGGTCTTCCAGACGCTGCCGTCCTGATAGGACTCGACCGAGTTGGCGACCAGCGCCAGCGAATTGTCCGGCGTGATCGCCAGGTTGGTCGGCGGCCCGAACACCGAGTTCTGCAGCGGCAAGTTGACGGCGATCCGCGGTGCGCCCGGGTTCGAGATGTCGACGATCGACACCGTGTCCTTGCCGGGCGCCCCGATCACGGCCGTGCCCTTGTCGTCCCAGCTGACCTTCTCGTCGTTGCCGACCACCAGGAATTGCGCCGACGCGACCAGCGGCCAGAGGCCGAGCGCGACGCCGAGGCTGCGGTACAGGCGGTTCGCCATGTCGTTCCCCCCTTGGTTCTTGTCATTGCGGCATCCTGAGCATGGCAGACTTGTCAGCGTCTCGACAACCGACCCGCGGTGTTCCCCCTCTCCCATCGGGAGAGGGTCGGGGTATAGATTGGGCATGACCTCGATGTTCGAGCACGACCTGGACGCCGGCGCGGCCAACTACGTGCCGCTGTCGCCGCTCAGCTTCCTGCCGCGCGCCGCCCACGTCTGGCCGGACAAGACCGCGGTGATCCACGGCGACCGGCGGGTGAGCTACCGCGATCTGCACGCGCGCGCGTGCCGGCTGGCGAGCGCGCTCACGCGGCGCGGCATCGGCCGCGGCGACACCGTCGCCGTGATGGCGCCCAACATCCCGCCGCTGCTCGAGGCGCATTTCGGCGTGCCGATGGCGGGCGCCGTGCTCAACGCGCTCAACACCCGGCTCGACGCCGGCGCGATCGCCTTCATCCTCGCTCACAGCGAGGCCAAATTCCTGATCGCCGACCGCGAGTACGGCGCGGTGATCAAGGGCGCGCTGGCGCAGCTCGAGCGCCCGATCACCGTGGTCGAGATCGACGACCCGGTGCGCGACCCGGCGGTCGGCGAGCGCATCGACGGGATCGACTATGAGGCGCTGCTCGCCGAGGGCGATCCGGCGTTCGCCTGGCAGCCGCCGGCCGACGAGTGGCAGGCGATCGCGCTCAACTACACCTCGGGCACCACCGGCAATCCCAAGGGCGTGGTGTTCCACCATCGCGGCGGCTACCTGAATGCCCTCGGCAACGTCATCGCGTTCGGGCTGAGCGACCGCGCGGTCTATCTCTGGACCCTGCCGATGTTCCACTGCAACGGCTGGAGCTATCCGTGGGCGGTCACCGCGGTCGGCGGCACCCACGTCTGCCTGCGCCGGGTCGCCGCGGCGCCGATCTTCGCCGCCATCGCGGCCCACAAGGTGACCCACCTGTGCGCCGCGCCGACCATCCTCAGCATGCTGATCCACGCCCCCGACACCGAGAAGGTCGGGTTCGATCACGTCGTCGAGATCGCCACCGGCGGGGCGGCGCCGCCGTCTCCGGTGATTTCGGCGATGGAGCGCCTCGGCTTCCGCGTCACCCACCTCTACGGCCTGACCGAGAGCTTCGGCCCGGCGACGATCTGCCAATGGCAGACCGACTGGGCGGCGCTCGACCGCGACGGCAAGGCGAGCAAGATGGCGCGCCAGGGCGTCGGCTATCCGACCCTCGAGGCCCTCATGGTCGCCGACCCCAAAACCCTGGCGCCGGTGCCGGCCGACGGTGTCACGATCGGCGAGATCATGCTGCGCTCGAACACGGTGATGAAGGGCTACCTCAAGAATCCGAGCGCGACCGCCGAGGCGTTCCACGGCGGCTGGTTCCACACCGGCGATCTCGGCGTGCTCCACCCCGACGGCTACGTCGAGGTCAAGGACCGCATGAAGGACGTGATCATCTCGGGCGGCGAGAACATCTCGAGCCTCGAGCTCGAGGAGCTGATCTACAAGCACCCGGCGGTGATGGAGGCCGCGGTGGTGGCGCGGCCCGACGAGACATGGGGCGAGACGCCGTGCGCTTTCGTCACGCTCAAGCCGGACGCGGCGCTCGACGCGGCGGCGCTGATCGCGTGGTGCCGCGAGCGCATCGCCCACTTCAAGGCGCCGAAGACCGTCGTGTTCGGGCCGCTGCCCAAGACCGCGACCGGCAAGATCCAGAAATTCGTCCTGCGCGACCGCGCCAAGGCGCTGTAGCGACGCGGGCTTATGCCGCGGCGCAGAGCACGTCGCGCACCGCGGCGACGAAGCGGTCGGGCATCAGCGGCTTGCGCAGCGAGGTCGTCGCGCCCGAATCGCGCATCGAGCGCAGATAGGAGCGCGCGCCGTCGGCACCGCTCATGGCGATCAGCGGCAGCTCGGGCCGGCTGACCTGCAGGCGGCGCACCAGCTCGAGCCCGTCGAGCTCGGGCATGCAGAGATCGATCACGGCGAGCGCCGCCGGATGGTCGATCAGGTGGTAGAGGCCGTCGCGCGGGCTGGTGAAGCCCTTGGCGAGGAAGCCGGCGCGCTCGAGCGCGGTCAGCAGCATGGCGAGATGGGTGGGGTCGTCGTCGATCACGACGATGGGAGCGTCTGGGAGCATTGGGAATACCTCGGCGGTTGCGGGTAGCGTGGCCAGCCGGCCACGGCTGCGCGACCCTTCTGGGCGCTTGTTGCGGCGCACTCTAACGAGTTGGCGCCGCCAGACAGCGGGTCCAGAGGGATACTGGAGCGGTTCGGAGGGATAGTTCGGGGGCTATCCCGATGCCCGGGCAGCTCTCCCGCCAGCTCGGCGACTTTCTCGCCGGCGCCAAGGCCGCCTGACCGAGATCGACGAAACGAAAACGGGCCGGCGCGCGAGCGCCCGCCCGTTTGCTGTGCGGATAACCGCGGTTACTTGGTCGGCGGCTTGTAGGCGGCCTTGGCCTTGCCGGCCTTGGTCATCGCCTTGACGGCCTCCTCCATGGTGATCAGCGGCGTGGTCTCGCCGCCGCTGAACGCGCCCGACGCCCCGACCGTCAGGCTGATCGCGGTCGCCGTAGCGTTGTCGGGATACTCGGCGATCAGCACGACGTCATACGCGCCGAACTGCAGGAAATATTCATGCAGCTTGCCGCCGTGGGCCTCGATGAGCTTTTTCGCAGCGTCGCGGCGGTTCTTCGGCTTGGCGACCAGCGCCTTCATCGAGTTCGCCGCGTACTTGAAGCGCTGCAGGTAGTACGGCATAGGATCCTCCCCTTGCTGTGCTTATTGGTTCAGCGCCCCAAAACGGTGCGCCGCCCGGCGCGCTTTAGCAAGCGCCATCGGGCGTCGGACCGACAGCGTGAAAATCGTAAGGACCGACCCCCTGCACCAGCAGGAAGCGGCACGCCGCGTCGCCGTCGTTGGCGACCCGGTGCGCGGTTTTGACCGGCACGGTGCAGCTCTCGCCGACGGCCATGCGCACGGTGCGGCGCGGCGCGCGCGTCTCGACTCGCACCCGGCCCTCGAGACAGAAATACCAATCGGTGACCGCGCTGTGGAAATGCCACGGGATGGTCTCGCCGATCCCCAGGGTGAAGTGCCGGACCTGCAGGTCGGCGGTCGCCGCCACGGTCTCGATCGCCGCCACCTTGTAGCGCGCGGACTCCTCGGCCATGTCGGCCTCCCCTGACCGGAGCGTTGCGGTCGGCCCCACGATGCCGCCGCGGGGTGGCAGGAGGCAAGCGTCGAAATGCCTAGGAATTACCGTAAACGCCCAAAATATGAGCACTCTTACGCGGCTCCGG